>DYLC01000066.1 GCA_020722285.1 Desulfobulbus propionicus
AGCACCAGTTTTAGCTTGGCGGAGACCTGCTCAATCAGAGCACGTCGGGCATATTGAGCGAATCGCTTTAATCTTAGTGTTTCCATGAGCACACAGCAGCCAATTGATTGAACTGAAGATGGTGAGGAGACGATATTTTCATGAATGATTCCGGCGAGTCGTGTAGCGGTGCTGATTTGTGGCGAGATGGCTTTTTACTGACGCTCAAATTAACCATGCCGACATACCGATGCGCATAGCCATCGAGAAATGTGCTTTTGCGCCAGAACTGTCTTCCTATCTCTTTGCAATAGGAGACTAAACAGGAAGCCCCCTTTAGCTGTTTAGCTATATGGCTGGCATCCTTTGCGCCTGCCTTCAGCTCAACATACAGAATGACTTTCATCTTTTCGCTAATAATAATGAAATCAGCCCGCTTGCATTCTCCATTGTTACCTTTGAAAAAAGTCTTTGGCGCGGGAAATTCATCAGCTTTGATGACAATAGCATCTGAAGGTATGTTGCGGATGAAGGCGACAGAACCCTTGACTCCCGCTTCCTGGAGTTTGATGACTGGCTTCCCATATTCATTTTCATGGGGAACCAGCGCTGATTCCAAAATCAGCTCAGAGAGGATTTCCATATCCGACATTATTCATCTCCTCCCCAAACGATATCGTCCTGGATTCGATTCATCTCTTCAATGGTTTTATCGAAACTACGCGCCTCTATCCCAAGCTTGCTGTCAATATCGGCTTGTACCAATGTTGGGTATCGGCCTTTCTTCTTTGCACCATCAAGCATAATGAGTGCTTCTTCTGCTATGTAGACTTTTACCTTGTCAGAATTCAGCATTTCAGAAGTCTTGTAATGTTCGCGTTCGGCAAGAGTCTTTAGCCGTTCCCCTCCCTGATTGAGCATGATCAAGGTGTTCAATTCCTTGATGATGTAATCGCTGTGCGTAGTAATGAATACCTTGATGCCGAGGTTGACCAGTCGTGCAAAAAGCCGTGCAACCCTCCGCTGATTTTCCGGGTGGAGGTTCAGCTCCGGCTCGTCCACCATAAGAAGATCGCCCGGAGTGGCCACGTGCCGAAGGTAGAAACCGATATCCAATAGCGAGCGCACCGCACTTGAACTTTCATCCATAGTTAACTTGATGCGTTTGCCCTTGGGGACGTAATAGAGCTCGTCGTTTTTTGTAACGAGGTAGTCACCGCCAATAATATCTGTAAAATCATTGAGTATTTCTGGGTGCTCCTTGGCAATAAAGCTATCCTTCTTGGCGAGATCTTCAAGCTGACGCGTGAAGTCAACATTTAACTTAACAGGCAGCGCGTAGTCGGTATAAACCTTTGAAAGCAATTCGAAAGGATTTATGTCCTTTTCCATGGAACTCATTTTTTCCAAGAGTCTGTTACGAGCGAAATTAAGTTCCTTTCTGAATATTGCTGCGCCGGTTCGTTCAGCACTGGCAATAAATGGATGAGGGAATAGGTGCCCAAAAACTATATCCTTCAAGGCATCCCCAATGATACGGCTTATGACGTCCTGCGGTATTCTGACTTTCTCTTTCTCTACCAGCAGCGAAATAGTTACTAACTGTGAGTCCGCCTTTTTCGAGATAGAGAACAGCTGTGTTTTTGCTGCTCCTATTGTGCGTTCAAAGGTTGGAATTGGCTGAATGTCACTTGAGTCCAAATCAACGGAGAAGTGGCTTTCGGAAAAATGTTTATCCGACGACGCAAAAACATGGGGCAGTTGCTCTGTAAAAGCCGCGCAACCTTTTTTGAGTATTGACTGCGCGTTGCCAATATAATCCTGGATATCCAACTCAACGCTTCCCTCATTCAAGAGGCGTCGAATATCTCCATACGGCACTTTGATCGAAAAAACATCACGCCAAAAAGACAGGAATCCAAACAGCGCATAAGTGGCGTAGGTCTTCCCTGTGTTATTTCCGCCGCAGATTATCGTCAGTTCTCCGAGGGTGAACTCTGCCTGTTTTATGGCACCGAGATTCTTTATCGAAATTTTCATTTCGCTGATCTCCTTAAATCTGGATTCGTTTGCCCTTGCCGATCTCTTTCAGCAGCGCCTCGCGCATGGATTGCAGGTAGCGATCCACGTCGGTCTCGTCGGCAAGCCAGGCGGCTTCGAATGGGATATTTTTAACCACGGAATACACGGATGACACGGAAGGTTTTTCGGTTATCACCCCTTCAGCCTTCGAATATTTTTCCGTGCTTTCTGTGTGTTCCGTGGTTTTATAAATCTTTTCCAGTAGTCGGTGGTATTCCACTTCCTCAAACCGGCGCAGGGTGTCGCGGATAACAGCAATCAGCTTCTGGCGCTCGATAGCCACGTTGAATTCGTTGAACGGTCGAGTGATTCTCTCCTGCTGATCGCCGTTTAGTGCGCCGAATTCAGCCATGCTCTCGATCCGGCCTTTAAGAGTGGCAACCGTCTCCTTGGCCTTGGCAATCTCCGCCTCGATCTGGGCAGTGACCTTCCCCTGTAGGGTTTCGACTTGCACCTTCACCTGCTGCATGCGGTTGCCCTTGTAACATTCCGGATCAGTCAATATCTCACGCAAGGTGCTCGGAGAAGCTTCGTTGACTTTGCCTTCTCCCACTTCCCACTTCCCACTTCCCACTTCTTCACAGATGTAGGCGAAGTTGGGCTCCTGGCTTTGAACAAACTTGCGGGCGTTATCGAAGATGCCTTTCTGCGGCCCGCTCATGAACTTGCGGATAGGATCGATGACCCTTTCCTTCATGTCGAGCAGCGCGTCTTCCTGGCGGGTGAGTTCGGTCAGATACCAGGTGTAAGGCTTGCCGTTTAGTTCCTTGAGCTTCTCAAGCACCGGTTTCAGCGCATTCAGGAACGGATACTGGGATGCCTGGGATGCCAGCGGGGTGAGCTGATGCATGAGTTCCTGGAGGGCGGTGCCGGTCTCCTTGCCGAGCGCCTTCGCTTCACCGGCTTGGGGTGGCGCATCAAAGAAATCCCCGAAGAACTCCTTGAGGGCGCGAACCTGCGATGCGGTAAATTCGACCTGGGGCTCCAGCACTACATTGCCGTGGCCATGCGTGTTTCGCAGTGCCCTTTCCAGATCGTCCTCTTCCAGCAGATTGCCGTCGGTGCGAACCTCGACCTTGCCGCGGGCGCACAGGCTGGCCAGGGTGCAAAGCACGGCAGGGTAGTGCCAGCCGTAGGGTTTGCGCTCGAATTTCTCCAGCAGGTTTTTCAACGTGGTACGCACGCCTCCCCTGTTATTGCTCTGAACGAACGCCAACAGCTCCTGCTCGGACTCGGCCAGGGAGGTGGCGTCATTGCCGAACAGCCCCTGCTGAGAAGCTTTAAGGCATTTGGCGATGTCGTTTTCGGTGTAGGTGATGCCGCGCAGCATGCGAAGGTTCGGATAGGCACGAGAGATAAGCTCATGAAATCCGCGCAACAGCCGGGTCTGGGCATTTTCGGAAACGATTTCGATTTCAGCCCCTGCCACGAACAATTTGGCCTTGCCCAAAAGGGTCTGTACGCGCTGCTGCAGCTCGGCATACCGTTTCCGATTCTGGAAGCCCTTGTCGGTCAGGATGCGTTTGACCGCCTCCTGTTGCGTAATCGAGATGTTCTGACGGATGTATTTCTCTGTCCGCTTGTACATGAGGATGTCGCGAACGAGGCGTTCATCCGCAGGCATCAGGACTAGCAGTTCGTCCCGACCCATGCTCTGCATTCGCAGGATGGACTCGCTTTCGGCGTTTTCATGAAACGGGCTGATGACATGGATGGCCAGTTCATACTCGCGCCCGTGCAGCCGATCATCGAGCTTTCTGGAAAACGGGTAGTCCTGGCCATTTTCGTCGTAGCGGATCTTCCGATGCTTGATGACGTGATCGAAAACGATCTTCTCAAGTTCGGCGGCAACATCCGATGACTCCACCTCGGTGTTCTTGATCTCCTGCTCGATGTCTTTTTCCTCGTCGGTGAGGTATTCGTAGAGCTCGCCATTGCGCTGCACATAGGTCTGCTGTTCCAGAAGGCTGAGGGCTTCTTCGACCCGTTTCTTGAGTGCAAGCAGATCCTGATTGAAGCCATCCAGCATCAGGACGCACAGGTTTCGAGTGGTCGGCTTGAACTCCTTGACGTACTTGACCAGGAAAAGCGTTTTCAACAACCGGATCGCGAAGGGGCTATCAAGATGGTTTTCTGCCTGGATGATGGCCCGCTGGATGTTGGATTTCAGCGCGGTGCGAATGCCTTCAAACATCAGGTCGAAGGTCGCCAACTGACCGATTTCATGATCCCCGATGCGGATCGCAACCTGCTGGAACACACCCAGCATGGAGCGTTCGCCCACCGAGCTGTGCTTGCCCTCAAAGGCGTTATGCTGCGACAGATTGGCAATGGCCGACTGGAACAGCGCAAACTGGTACGGAATAAACGGGTAACTGTGAACAAAGTGATCCCGATCCTGAAAGTTCCGGTAGGTCTGAGAGCCATCGGCAAAATCGAACAGGGTCTTAAAATTATTGGACTGCTCGTGATAAATGTCCGAGAGCAAACGAACGCCTTCTTCGGTTTTCATGAGCAGGCGCTTCTGGATGACCTCCGCCACGTCGGCGCTGGTCAACTTCATCCGGTTGGCAAATCGGTCCTGAATCTTCGAAAAGTCATTGCCTTGCTGTTTGCCCATCTCGCCGATAACCGTCCCCATGTCCTCCTGGGCAGTCACAACGACCCATGCGCGGCCTCGGCATTTGCTTGCCAGGCTCTCGGCAATGGTCTGGAGGTTGGTCATCAGCTTGACGTTTCCGGCGATGTACTGACCGACCTCATCGACAAAGAAGTTCAGGCGGAAATCGGGGGATTGCCGCTCGATATAGTCGTGTATCTGTTCGGCAAAATCTTCGATGGAGACACGGTACTGGCTGCGGTATTTATCGAGTATCCCTGAGGCCTGCGCCTCGTCACCACCGGTTGCCTGGGCATAGGCTTTGGCAATGTTTTTCGCCTCCAGCAGGGCCTGCTCGCGGCCCTTTTGCCATGTTCTGCCCGCTGTGGTTTCGTAGGCCGATTTGAACTGGTCATAAAGGCCACGACTGTCGAGGTCGCGCTCGAACTGGGCGATGTGCCCCTGCTTGCCGTAGTAACCGCACATCTCGTCAAAGACCTTGACGAAGACTGCGAGGAGCGCATCGATCTGGGTCTTGCTGATGACGTCCGCTTTCTGGTCGATGTTGAACAGAATGCTTTTCGACGGAATGGCGACGGCTCGTTTGAGATCACCGCGCAGGATTTCGTTGTCGCCACACTTGGGCAGAAACAGGTCAAGTGCCGAGGCCCCGTCGATCTGCCGGTTTTCGAGCAAGAGCGCCAGCATCTTCAACAGGTGGGATTTACCGGAACCGAAGAAGCCGGAGACCCATACGCCATTGGCACCTTCATAGTTGTTGTAGGCGTCCAGAAAGGACTCAAGCCGCTTCTCGACTTCGTTGGTCAAAACGTATTCTTCAATCTCTCGGGATAAGCTGGCTTCGTCATCGGCTTTGATGACCCCTTCAATCGGGCGGTCAACTGGCTTGTTAAAAATGGTTTTAAGAGTCATCACGCTTCCCTCGTTCATGCTTCGCAGTGAAAGATGTTAAATGCCCGGTAGTACTTGTCGTCACGTAGCCTTCCGAAGAGATCGAGCGATGCTCCGGACTCCAGGGAGTGGGTGTAGGCTCCCGGGAAAAACATGACGGTTGGCTTTTCTTTCGCCGTGCTCTGCAAGTTGTTCAAGACGTTGTGCGAGCGGATGTAGGGGAACACCTCGCCAACGCCGGACAGAAAAAGAACCTCGAAATCCGTGCTTGCCAACTTGGCTGCAATGGCCGGAACAAGATGTGCTTCGGGGTCCAAAACCCCTTGCAACAGTTCTTTGAGCTGCTCTTTGGAGACGGAATCTTCCATTTCGACAATCTGGTCCCAGATGTCACGCTCTTTGAGGATTTCTATCGAAAGGTCATACAGATTTATCTCCAGAATCCGGACACCGGCCTGCTCAAGGCGATTGACCAGCTGACGCTGGAGCCGCTCCATTTCGACGGACTCTTCTGGCTTGAAGGGGCAGATGAAAAATGGAACCTCGTTACCGAGACCTTGCCTATTAAGAAAACGCTGACCTGAGATCACAGCAAACAGATGCTGAAATCTGTCCTGCATCGGCATTCTGGCTATATCCGCTGTCACCGCTTCATCCCCTTCACATCGGATTCAAATACAGGGAAGTACAAAACCTCCCTGCGGCTGCCTTGATGGATTAGCTCCAACAGTTTCGGGCTGAGCATGGCAGCGTGGATCATGTTGTTAGCCGTTAGGAGATCGGCCTCGCGAAGCATCTTAAACAGGACCTGACGCAATTTACCTCGTGTCGCAGGGGTGATCTCATCCAGTTTCGAGTGCCACTCGGATTTTTGGTTGAAGAAGGAGTCAAAATCCTCGTAAGTCAGATCACTTTTCAGTGTGATGTAGCGCTCTCGAAGCACTTCGACGGCAAATTCAGCGATGAATCTGTACCGACGGCAAACGGCGAGCCACAGGAGATAGGCTTGCTCTTGATGGCTGGCCTCAAGAAGGAATGCAAGTTCGCCTCGAGTCAGCGTCCTAAGCCGAGAGATGACCTCGTAACAGACTCGCTTGAGCGTATTTAGTGTTCTGGTCTGTAGTAAGTTTTCTGCGAGGACCTTGTCTCGAACAGCATCCCAGTCGCCAAGATCAAGATACAGCGGAACCAGCCTCACCGATTCGCGGTGAAAGAGGCCGCCCGTTGTAAATGACATGCTGTATCTATCGTTACTCATTCCTGGTCAGGATTCCTTTTTAATGTTCGGCAGCGCCACTGGCCTTCACCCACCCAACTTAAAACGTCATCTAATATATTTTAGGCAAGTGGCTATTGTCAAATGATTACATCCTGATACGGCCGCAAAGTTTGAGCTGATCTGTACTGATTTTCATGGACAGATTGGAAAGCTAAAGCTTGGCGCCTCCTCGCGCCTTGCCCTTGCACGAAATTTCTAATTTTTGGAACCTTCCCATTGACAAGGCATAAACAAGTCAGTTAAAACCTGAAAAATTAGGCAGAAGTAACATACTATAGCGTTTGCTCTGCTGTATGCCCAACCTATTATAATTTCAATATCTTAAGGAGGTAATTTTTGATGAAGTTAGATCCAATCCAGATGAAGGACTGGCAGATTGCCGAGGCTGCTGAAGCCAACATGAAAACTGTTTACCAGATGGCAGAGGAAATGGGACTTGACAAGGAAGAGCTTCTGCCTTATGGCCATCATGTGGCCAAGATCGACTACGCCAAGGTGCTTGAAAGACTAAAGGATAGACCTGATGGGAAATATGTGGATGTAACAGCCATTACGCCAACGCCGCTTGGGGAGGGCAAAAGCACCTGTTCTGTCGGACTTATGGAGGGCCTGGGAAAGCGGGGCAAAAACGTAATCGGCGCCCTGCGTCAGCCTTCTGGCGGCCCTACCTTCAACATAAAAGGAAGCGCTGCGGGTGGTGGACTGGCCCAGGTCATTCCTCTCTCCAAGTTTTCTCTTGGTCTTACAGGCGACATCAACGCCATCATGAACGCCCATAACCTCGGCATGGTAGCCCTTACCTCCAGGATGCAGCACGAGGCAAATTACACTGACGAAGAGCTGGCAAAGCGTGGCCTCAAGCGTCTGAATATTCATCCGAAAAAGGTGGAATTTCGCTGGATCATTGATTTTTGCGCACAGGCTTTGAGAAATATCACCATCGGCATTGGCGGTCACATGGATGGTTTTACCATGCAGAGCGGGTTTAATATTGCTGTAAGCTCTGAGATTATGGCCATTCTTGCCATTGCAAACGACCTTAAAGACCTCCGTGAACGCATAGGCAAGATCGTAGTGGCCTATGACAGAAGCGGAAATCCGATCACTACAGAGGATCTGGATGTCGCTGGCGCCATGACTGCATGGATGGTGGAGGCGATCAACCCCAACCTTATGCAGACAGTGGAAGGACAGCCCTGCCTTGTCCACGCTGGCCCGTTTGCCAACATCGCTATTGGTCAGTCCTCTGTTATCGCGGACAGGGTTGGTCTTAAACTCGGCGATTATGTGGTGACAGAGAGCGGTTTTGCCGCTGACATCGGCTTTGAAAAATTCTGGAACCTGAAGTGCAGATTCAGCAACCTCAAGCCCAACTGTGCAGTGGTCGTTGCTACCATCAGGGCTCTCAAGTGTCACGGCGGAGCGCCAATCCCTGTGCCTGGAAAGCCTATGCCAGAGGAGTACAACAAGGAAAATGTGGGCTGGGTGGAGGCAGGTTGTTCAAACCTCCTCAAGCATATTGCAACAGTCAAAAAGGCAGGGATCAAGCCAGTGGTCTGTATCAACGCATTTTATACAGACACCAAGGACGAAATCGCAGCCGTGCGGCGTATCTGTGAACAGGCAGGCGCGCGTGCAGCGGTGTCTGAGCACTGGCTCAAGGGGGGAGATGGCGCCCTTGAGTTCGCCGATGCTGTGGTGGATGCCTGCAACGAGAAAAATGATTTCAGATTCCTTTATGATCTTGACATGCCGCTCAGACAGCGTATTGAACTCATCACAAAAGAAGTTTATGGCGGAGATGGAGCAACATTCAGCCCTGAGGCAACTGCCAAGGCACAGGCAATCGAAAAAGACCCTGAGCTTTCCAAGCTTGGCACCTGCATGGTCAAGACCCACTTGAGCCTTTCAGACAATCCGAATATAAAGGGTGTTCCGACTGGCTGGAAGCTGCATGTCCGCGACATCCTGACCTATAAGGGAGCGGGTTTTGTGGTGCCTGTTGCAGGGGCAATCACACTGATGCCAGGCACTGGCTCTGACCCGGCATACCGGAGGGTGGATGTTGATACAGAAACAGGCCAGGTAAAGGGGCTGTTTTAGAGACAGTTACGTATGGGGCACTGCTGAATAGTTACAGTACGGTGGTTTTCGTTCGTTTTCGGCATTATACTGGATAGTTACTAAAAGTATAAAAAAAAGGGGCATTTGCCCCTTTTTTTACGTTGAAACGGATGCAAGCTTCAGTGCCAGAACAGCAGCGCGCAAAGCAGCCTCCGGCTCCCCCAACTTTTTAACTACCTGCTCAAGGCCGTCCTGCATAGCCTGTCTTTCTTTGGCGTCTGTCAAAAGTATTTTGAGATTTTCAGCCAGCAGATCAGGCCTTGCCAGTGTCTGAAGAAACTCTGGCACTATCTCTTTTTCTGCGATTAGATTTACAAGGGAGGCATAACGTACCTTGATCAACAGCTTCGCAAGTGGGTATGTAAATGGCGAAATTCTGTATGCCACAAGCATTGGGCGCTTGAGGATGGCCGCCTCCAGAGTGACTGTGCCTGAGGCCAGAAGCACGACGTCTGAGGCAGCCATCGCATTGTAGGTCTGCTGGCTTGCCTGTCCATGATTACGGGAGTTTTCCACAATTTTTATCCTGTTACGCAGTTCATCAGGGGTGAATCCACTTGTCATCTCTAAAGAGATTGAGGGGGCAAGGGGCAGGATAACCTGTAAGTCCGGTATGTTTTGTAGCAAGATGCGGATGGTGTCCAGAAAAATGGGCAGCATCCGTTTCAGCTCGGAACGCCTGCTGCCTGGCAGAATGCTTATGGTGGGTTTTTCCGGGGAAAGATCAAGGGCTGTTAAAAAAAAATGTTTTTCTATAGAGGCTTTGACCACATCCAGCAGGGGATTGCCTACAAATATTGCGTTGATCCCATGCATTTTAAGGAAATTTTCTTCAAATGGCAGGATAACCGCCATTTGATCCACCCACTTGCGTATCTTTTTTACCCGTGACTGTTTCCAGGCCCAGACCTGAGGACTGATGTAGTAAAATACCTTAAGTCCGAGTTTTTTTGCGAATCCAGCCATTTTCAGGTTAAAGCCTGGATAATCGATGAGTATGACAATATCTGGCCGGTTCTGGCTGAGCCATCGCCTGCACAGTCGCATTGCCTCAAAAATCGGTTTAATATGGGAGATCACCTCGAAAAATCCAACTACAGCCAGTTGTTTACAAGAAAAAAGGAGGTGCATCCCTTCTTTTTCCATCTGACTGCCGCCTATTCCGTAGATTTCAGCCTTGGGTGAGAGCCTTCTGATGTGACGAACAAGTTCTGCTCCGTGTATATCGCCTGATGTTTCACCTGATATGATGAAGATTTTCATTGGATATTGTTTTTGTGTATTAGTTGAGATTAGGGTATGCTTGAGGCAATTTCTGGAACTTCCCATGATTTTTTGGCGTTTTGAACAAAAGGAGCTACTCTTCTGTCGGCACCTTTATCATATTTTTTTGTGTAAGCAAAACGTAACTATCCAGCAGCATCCCATCTGCTGCGTCATCGGCCTGCTCATGTGCAGGCAGCACACTTCGCAGGCCTCTTCCTTGCATCTGGGACACTGCTGAATAGTTACAGTACGGTAGTTTTCATTTATTTTAGACATTATACTGGATAGTTACAGCAAAACTAATAAAATACATAGTGATATAACGTGACAAACATAAGAAAAGTTCCAGAAATTGCTATGTTGTTCGATGGCTGCGTTGTTTATTGGCTGGCAAATTGCTTTGCAATTTGCCAAGCCTTGCTTTTTATTACAAGGCGTAGGGAAAATGCTCACATACATGGAGTATGTTGTGATTTTCAGCCTCCTTACACCTTGCTATTTACCAAAATTTCTGATTTCCGGGGCTTCTCTTATGTCTGAAG
>DYLC01000067.1 GCA_020722285.1 Desulfobulbus propionicus
CAGGCCTCTTCCTTGCATCTGGGGCACTGCTGAATAGTTACAGTACGGTGATTTTTATTCGTTTTCGGCATTATACTGGATAGTTACATTTATTTTTACTTAATGGACAAATAAGAGCAAATGTATAAAAAACATCATATTCATTTTGTTGGAATTGGCGGAATAGGGATGAGCGGTCTGGCTCAGGCGCTTCTGGGGCTTGGCTACAGGGTTTCAGGTTCGGATGTCAGGGAAACCGTCATTACCAGAAGTCTATCATCCAAGGGAGGGGTTATCTTTTCAGGACACGACAGCTCAAATATCTCAGGGGCTGATGTGGTAGTATTTTCATCTGCCATAAGAAAAGACAATCCGGAGCTGAAGGCAGCGCAACAGGCAGGCATCCCTGTTATTGCACGGGCTGAAATGCTGGCTGAGCTGATGCGTTTCAAGCGGTTCGGCATTGCAGTGGCAGGCAGTCATGGCAAGACCAGCACTACATCCATGGTTGCATCCGTAATGCAGGCGGCAGGTCTTGATCCCACTGTCATTATCGGCGGAATGGTAAAGGCCCTTGGCACACATTCTCTGTGGGGAAAAGGGGATTTCGTGGTGGCTGAGGCAGATGAAAGTGATGGAAGTTTTTTGAGGCTGACCCCATGCATCTCTGTGGTAACCAATATCGACAGGGAACATCTGGACTTCTATCCTGATCTTAATGCAGTGAGCGATACCTTCCTGGATTTTCTGGAGCGTCTGCCATTTTACGGCGTAGCTGTCCTGTGTGCTGATGACCCTGCTGTTGCCTCTTTGATCCCACAGCTTAAAAAACGCATCATAACCTATGGCACATCGCCAGAATCTGACTGCTGCGCAACTGATATTCTCATTGATGGAATGGGTATCAGCTATACTGCCGTATGGCGGGGAGAGCCGTTGGGCAGGATTGAGATCAGGGTGCCAGGGCTTCATTACATGCGCAATTCCCTGGCTGCTGTCTGTATAGGGATGGAACTTGAGGCGTCTTTTGAAGCTATACAGCATGGGCTTTATTCATATCAGGGTGTTGGCAGGCGTTTTGAGGTGCTGGGTGAGGAGGATGGCGTGACCGTTGTGGATGATTATGCCCATCATCCTACTGAAATTGCAGCCACCCTGAAGGCAGCAAGACAGTGCTGGCCTGAAAGAAGGCTTGTGGTGGTGTTTCAGCCGCATCGTTACACAAGGACGATGGCCCTTCTGGACGATTTTACCCATGCGTTTGATGAAGCGGACGAGATATGGATCACTGATATCTATGCAGCAAGCGAGCAGCCAATCGTTGGCATAAGCGGTGAGAGACTGACAAGGGTTGTGCAGGACAGGCTTGGAAGCCTTGCCCAGTATATCCCGACGCACAATGAGGCGGTTGAGATGCTGTCTCATGAACTTAAGGCTGGTGAGGTGGCGCTGACACTTGGCGCAGGTTCAATCAGTCAGGCAGGGCCAAGGCTTCTTGAGAAGCTTCATTTAAGGGCGCATAAACAGAAAGAGGATGTACAGATCGCTGTTTGAAAAAATCGGGACTGATGGAGTTGCCATTCATAAAGATGTTTCCATCGCCAGTTTTACAACCCTTGGAATAGGTGGCAAGGCAAAGCGTCTGATTACACCTCTGACGCTTGAAGGTCTTGGCAGGAGTGTGGCAGCGTTTTATCAGGAACAGGTGGATTTTCGGATACTTGGAAATGGAAGCAATCTGCTTGTGAGCGACAGTGGAGTGGATGTTGTTTTAAGGACAGCCTCACTGGATGGTTTTGTTTTGATAACGCCTCAAGCCATTGGGCAGATTTCTGCGGAAGTTCTCGAAGGTGTGTCTGATTTTTCAGCGCATTATCCTGACACAGTGCCTGTTCTGGCATATGCTGGATGCAGCCTCAAACGCTTGATGAGTTGGGCTGTGTCTAATGGTTTTCAGGGGCTTGAAAAGCTCTGTGGCATCCCGGCAAGTGTGGGCGGCGCTGTGTGCATGAATGCCGGGGCAAACGGCGCGCATATTGCTGATGTGGTGGAAGGGGTCTGTTTTGCAGGGGAACAGGGTCTTTTCTGGCGAAAAAGGGGACAGTTGAAGTTTTGTTATCGTCATCTTTCTATCCCTGAAAAAAGTATGGTAGTAGCTGTATTATTTGGGTTTAAGAATGCCTCTGCAAAGAGCCTCATGGCGACAGTCAGACAGATTATGGGGCAGCGGAGTAAAAAACAGCCCATTGGTAAGGCTTCAGCAGGCTGTGTATTTAAGAATCCACAGGGTATGTCAGCAGGGCTTTTGCTTGACAGGTGTGGACTGAAAGGCAGGCAGCGTGGCGGAGCTGAGGTTTCAAGAATGCATGCCAATTTTATTATCAATACGGGACAGGCGCGATTTGCTGATGTGGAAGGTTTGATGGCGGAGATGAGGGATGTGGTTTTTGAAAAGACATCTGTGCTTCTTGAACCTGAAATCGTTGTCTGGCATTGAGTGCAGTCATGAGCAGAAGAAAACTTGGAAAAAGACGCGAAGCAGAAAAAAAACGCAGAGAAAGGTTCAATAAACTCAGTTCCCTTGTGCCATGGCGCTGGATTGTTGCAGGTTCTGTCGTGATTGCCTTGTGCGTTGGCGTTTATTTCAGTATGGAGCAGTTTTGGGCTACGCTTTGTCAGAGTTCATGTTTTACCTTGAACAAGGTGGTGGTTAAGGGCAACAAGGTAGTTTCAGAGGAGGAGGTACTCAGGATTGCAGGTTTTACACCTCAGATGAATATGCTGGCTGTAAAGACTGCGCAGTTGACGGAAGAAATAGAGCGGCATCCGTGGATTGAAAGGGCTGTAATTTACAGACAGCTTCCTGATACCATTGTGATCAGTTTGACTGAGAGGAATCCGTTCGCCATGTTCGAGGGAAAAGAGAATTATCTTATTGATAAAAAAGGAATTGTTTTCAAGAAAGCGGTAGGAACTGATGGGCGGGGCATTCCTGTAATCAAGGGGGCTGTGGGTATGGATACAGCCACAGGAAGGCTTTCGGGGCATGTGGATGCCGCGCTGGAGTTTCTCGCATTTTCAAACAAGGGGACCAGAACCCTTGGAATCGGCAGCATTATGGAAATTGTGGTGGAGCAGGAAGGGGATTTTTTTGTGCTGACTAAAGAAAAGGGGATAAAGATACATTTTGCTGGCATTGATGTGAAAAAACAGTTTTTGAGGGCAGAAAAGGTCTTGTGGCATCTTTACCGCGCCGGCAATACCGACAGTGTCCGTTTCATAGATATGGATTACGGAAATGAATTCGCCGTTGCGCGACTTGATGCATAAGAGAAAATTATGGCTAATTCTAATAGCGAGATAGTTGTTGGGCTGGACATAGGTACCACAAAGATATGTGCAGTTGTTGGAGAGAGCACAGAAGATGGCGTCGAAATTATAGGCGTTGGAAATCATCCGTCCATTGGCCTTAAAAAAGGTGTCGTCATAAATGTGGAAAGCACAGTGCGTTCCATAAAAAAGGCGGTGGAAGACGCAGAACGAATGGCTGGAGTGGATATAAACGAGGTCTATATCGGCATCGCCGGCAGTCACGTCAAGGGTTTTAACAGTGAGGGAGTTATTGCTGTTAAAGGCCCTGAGGTATCGCAGGATGATGTTGACAGGGTGATAGACGCTGCCCGTGCAGTGGCAATACCTGCAGACAGGGAGATTTTGCATGTGCTGCCACAGGAGTATATCGTGGATGAGCTGGGGGATGTGATTGATCCTGTGGGCATGTGCGGAGTAAGGCTTGAGGCAAAGGTGCATATCATCACAGGCCTTGTGACTGCTGCCCAGAACCTCATCAAATGCGCAAACAGGGCAGAGCTTGATGTACTCGACATGGTGCTTCAGCCTCTTGCCTCAGCTCATGCAGTTCTAACACAGGAGGAAAAAGAGCTTGGTGTCGCGTTGGTGGATTTTGGCGGGGGTACTACGGATCTGGCCGTGTTTCTGGGTGGCACGATTCGCCACACATCTGTAATGGGGCTTGGTGGCAACAACCTCACAAATGATATCACGATCGGGCTGAAGACCCCGATGGCAGAGGCTGAAAAGCTCAAAATTGAGCACGGCTGTTGTTTAAGTTCCATGATAACAAAGGATCAGACTATTGAGGTTCCAAGCGTCGGGGGCAGAAAGCCGAGATTGCTTTCCATGCGTATTCTTGCAGAGATACTTGAGCCGAGAATGGAGGAGATGCTGAGCCTGCTTGATCAGGAGCTTGTAAGGACGGAAATCAAGGACCTGCTTGCGTCTGGCGTGGTCATTACAGGAGGCTCTGCATTAGTTACAGGCTTAGTGGAGATGGCTGACCAGATATTTCAGCTTCCAACCCGCATTGGTTTTCCGCGCAAGGTGTCTGGCTTAGTGGATATGGTGAATTCACCCGCTTATGCCACGGCGGTCGGGCTTGTGCTGCATGGTTTAGAAAAGAAACCTTCAGCTAAAAGCAAGATTAAAGGCGGCAGTATTTTAAACAAGATGAAGTCCTGGTTCAGCTTTTGATACGGTGATTTTCGTTCGTTTTTGGCATTATACTGGATAGTTACGTTTTTTTAAAATATGGGAGTGTTGTTATGACAACCGTTGAGTTTGCAGATGATCTTTCCCTCAATGCGGCGATAAAGGTGGTTGGTGTGGGGGGCGGTGGAGGAAACGCGATAAATCACATGATTGAGTGGTTTATTGACGGGGTCGAGTTTATATCAGCCAACACAGATGCTCAGGTGCTGGCAGAGTCCAAGGCTACTGCGAAGGTGCAGCTTGGAAAGAACCTCACCAAGGGAAGAGGGGCGGGGTGTAAGCCTGAAATCGGCAGGGAGGCGGCAGAGGAGAGCATAGAAGAGATCCGGAAAACGCTTGAAGGCTCTGAGATGGTCTTTATCACAGCAGGCATGGGAGGAGGCACAGGCACAGGCGCTGCGCCAGTCATTGCCGAAATCAGCAAGGAACTGGGCGCCCTGACTGTTGGGGTTGTGACCAAGCCTTTCAGTTACGAGGGAAAACAAAAGGCCAAGATTGCTGAGGAAGGCCTTGAGAAGCTTAGAAAGGTTGTGGACACAGCTATCATTATCCCCAACGACAGGGTAAGGAAGCTGGCTGCAAAGCTACCTATGCACCACATGTATCAGAAGGTGGATGAGGTGCTGTATAATGCTGTGAAAGGCATTTCTGACCTGATCTGCGTGAGAGGTTATATGAATCTCGACTTTGCAGACGTGCGTTCTGTCATGCATCACATGGGAACAGCCATTATGGGCGCAGGATATGGCAAGGGAGAGCGCAGGGCGCTTGATGCTGTTAGCATGGCTATTTCAAATCCCCTGCTTGAGGATATCAGTATCAGCGGAGCAAAGGGGCTGCTGCTGAATATCACAGCCGGTGAAGATTTTCTGATGGACGAGTTTGATCTCATTTCAGAGGAGATCAGCAAGCAGGTGGATGAAGATGCGCTGATTAAAATCGGTCACGTCCTTGATCCTAAAATGGAAGATACCATCAGGATAACCGTGATTGCAACCGGCATAGGCTCTGAGGAGCGGGATTCAAGTGTGATTGATTTGCATGACCAGCATGTGGAGCTTGAGCTTGTGAGGCGTGAGCGAAAGGCCATTGCCGCTGCGCCAAAACAGTGTGATCCCCAGCAGGCTGTCTTGCCTTTTTCCAAGCCAGAGGCTGAATCTGGGGGCAGAAGAGGAAAAAAAGCTACTCTTATCGCTCAGGACGGATTTGACAAGGTGGACTGGTCTGAGCTTGACACCCCGCCTTTTATCCGGGAAAATGCAAACTAATCATTATAGCAGGCAAAAAAATGTTTTTTTGTCCTGTGGCTGTCTTGCTTATAAGGGAAGTTCCCATAATATCCAGGCTGTTTTTACACTATCAACAAGGAGAAATGTATGCGTTATTCCATTAAGTATTTTATTGTCGGTCTTGTGTTTATCATGTTTATTGGCACATTTGTTGCTATCAGTTCGAGTCTTTGGTTTATATCAAGCCAGAAAGACGACGGCGCTGTAATAAATATGTCTGGCAAAGCCAGGATGCTTTCCCAGAAAATAGCTAAATCTGCAGTCACAGTCTTTTATGACAAGTCTTCTGATAAATCTTCAGGAGAGCTTGAAGAGGCTATCTCCCTTTATGATGAGAATCTAAGGCAGATTGAGGCGAGGGCTGGTGAGATGGGTGAGACCTTTGCTAAGGAGTTGGCCACCCTTAAAAGAATGTGGGAGCCTTACCAAAAAGAGGCAGGAAAAATTCTATCCTCTTCATCCGAAGGCCGGAGTCAGGGACTGGATTATATCAAGCAGCACAATCTTGAGCTTCTTAAACAGGCAAACACCATGACAGTGGCGGCTGAACAGACTTTGGCGGCGAAACAGGGTTCTTTCAAGGTGTTTTTGTACCTTTTTTTACCAGGTGGTTGTTTTGTGTTGTTTGTGACGTGGTTTCTTTCCAACCGTTTTATTATAACTCCTATTAGGGATTTAGTAGCAGTTATAATCGCTGCATCTTCAGGTAAATTTAACGACGCCATCATACCAGGAGGGGTGCTGGAGATACGGGAAATAGCTATAGCGTTTAATGCGTTAATAGCCACTATCGCAGGCCAGGTTGTGACTGTCTCGGCTCAGACGAGTATAATTGAAAAGGCAAGAAGGTCTTTTGAAAAAATAAGTCGGGATGTCATGGGGTATGGCGACAGCATGAACAGCACAGCAAATCAACTGGATGATCTCGCCACTGATTCCACAGGTAAGCTTGAGTCTGTATCAACATCAACCAATGATATGACTACAGCTACCACAGAGATAGCCCAGAGCGTTTCCATCACAGCCAGAAAGACAAACGATGCCCAGGCTCAGACGGAACAGGCTACTTCCGCCATCACAAGGCTTTCTGAAAGTTCTGAAAAGATCAACAATATTATAAAGGTAATCAACAATATTGCTTCTCAGACCAACCTCCTTGCCTTGAATGCGACTATCGAGGCTGCCAGGGCAGGCGAGGCAGGAAAGGGTTTTGCAGTGGTGGCAAATGAGGTCAAGGAGCTTGCGAGGCAGACATCTGATGCCACCAAGGAGATCACCTCCATGATCCAGACTATCCAGGCGGATACGCAAGGTGCGGTTGAGGCAGTGGAGGGTATTGCCAGAGGAGTAGCTGAGGTAAACGATCTTGCCAACACCATTGCCAGCGCTACAGAAGAGCAGACAGCAACAGTAAGTGAGATGTCGGCTAATATTTCTCACTCTGCCCAAAGCGCTGTGCAGGTTAAAAACAGCGCTGTGCAACTTGCAGAGATGACACAGAAGTTCCAGTATGTGAAGGAAGACCTGCATGCATCAGAAAAGGCAATGGAATCCATATACAAGGAAAGTCTGCTTTTGACATCCCTTATAAACGTCACCCCGGGCCTTTTAGACAGAATCATGCAGTTTTTGCCAGATGACGCCAAGGTCAAGCTCGCCACCTATCAGCATCTGGTCTGGCGGGATAAGGTCGTGGCGGCTGTAATAAGCGGCGAGGTGCCTGAGGTCGAGACAGATGGGCACAAGTGCGCATTCGGGAGGTTTATTGATACCTTCAGGCACAGTTCTTCTGATGTCAACGCCATTGTTTCCAGGGTTAAACCTGTGCATGAGAAGCTGCATGCCAATGTGATCCAAATACAGAAGATGGTCACTTCAGGCGAAAAGCGAATAGATGTTATAAAGGGCTATGAAGCGGAGATTGAGCCACTCTTTGCACAGGTGATGGATGATCTTGAGGGGTTGTATCATATTCTGCTCAGGGAAAGAAGTGGTGGAGGCGCAATTGCGCCTCAGGGTTTTGCTGTGCCTCACAAGCATATAGCAGCTTCGGGCATGAAGGCCGGTGGATCTCAAGAGGCGGCTGGTCAGTTCATGAACTGGGGGCCTGAGTTCAGTTGCGGCATTGCCTCAATTGACGAGCAGCACAAAAAGCTTCTCAGAATGGTAAATGATATATATGCTGCAATACAGACAGGGAAAGACAGGCAATACCTTGGTAAAATATTGAATGAGCTTGTGGCATACACTGACTATCACTTCAAATATGAAGAAGAAAACTTTAAGAAACATAACTATCCAGAAACTCAGATACACATGAAGATTCATGCTGATTTAGTTGCAAAGGTGTTAGAGTTCAAGGAGAAGTTTGACAAAGGTCAGGCAATGCTTTCTCATGATATCTTAAACTTTTTGAAGAGCTGGCTTACAAGCCATATCTGTGTTACAGACAAGAAATATGGGCCATATCTGAAGGGCAAAGGGATGGTGTAACGTATTGTATAGTTTTTATTGGGTTGATTGATTAGAGTCATGTATTTTAAAATCATAGACGCAATTAGAGATAAGGTCTTTAAAGGTATCTTAAATATCGAAGGTTTTCCAATGCATTTTTTTTATGTCTTTGTTTGTAGTTTTTTGGATTGTAGCGACCCATTGCGTATGTTTTGCTGTTGAGTATCCTATCAGGAAAGATTGCTGCATCAGATGATGCAGAGGATGCAATGTGGGTTTTTCAAGGCAGAAGCTTGACAAGTTGGAATGTGAGCCTGCTGTTAAAAGGCTTTGTGAGTCTTTTTACAATTGACAACCCATAATGATTTGAATAAAGAGAAAGAAAAAAAATAAGGAGAAGATGATGAACAAAAAATCCAAGTATCTTTGTGCTATTTTAACCACTGCTTTCGCTGTTTCTTCTTTCTCGGCATTTGCTGCCAGCTCTATTACTAAAGATGAAGTCAGCGCTGCCCAGACTAAATGGGGGGAATGTATTGTGAAAATTGGCAAGGCTGCTGATAAGAAAGATGAAGCCAAGGCAACTGCCTTTGCATGTATTGATAGCCTTTATGCCTATGACAATGGTGGGGTGCTTTTTAAGCCTACAAAGGCAGCAGAAAAGCAGTTTCGTTCCACAAAAGAAGAAGCGCTTTCTTATTTTGTGACAGGCAGTGTCGCTGAGGATCATGGCTTTGCGCTTCAGCCCTGGTCAAAGGTGCGTTTTGAGAATGCCAACACCATCGTTGACACTGACTCTGCCATTAGCATGGGCAATTATTTCTTCACAGATGCCAAAACAGGCAAAGAGGTCAAGGCCGAATATACCTTCGGCTACATCAAGGATGACAAAGGAAATCTGCGTATAAACCTGCACCATTCGTCTCTGCCATATCAGCCAGCGCATTAAACTTGTAAGTGATAATTTTGGTAAAAACAAAAAGGGCGCAGGGTAGATAACTCTGCGTCCTTTTTGTTTTTACTAAAATTAAAAAGGAGGAAGATTGAAACATATCCCCCTTGCTGAAAGAATGCGCCCAAGAGATATTCAGGAGTTTGTTGGCCAAGGCCATCTGCTTGGAGATGGAAAGCTTCTGACAAGTCTGATCGACAGTGCAAGTTTTCCATCGCTTATTCTCTGGGGTCCTCCAGGTTGCGGTAAAACCACCCTGGCAAGGCTTCTTGCGCGGGTTTCCGACGCCCATTTTGTGAGCCTGTCAGCCGTACTCTCAGGTGTAAAAGAGATCAAAACCGTGGTTGATGAGGCGAGAGAAAGGCAGAAAAGCGGAATCAGGACAGTGCTTTTTGTGGATGAGATACACCGTTTCAACAAAAGCCAGCAGGATGCCTTTCTTCCTCATGTTGAGTCAGGTCTTATCACGCTTATCGGCGCCACCACTGAAAATCCCTCATTCGAGATCAACGCCCCGCTCCTTTCGCGCTGTAAAACCCTTGTGCTTGAGCCTCTTGGCACTGTTGATCTTGAAAAGATTTTAAAATTTGCTGTGGAGGATAGGGACCGTGGGCTTGGCGCCCTGGAGTTACAGGTGGAGCAAGAGGCGAAAAGTCTTCTCATTGATCGTTCAGACGGGGATGCCCGCTGTCTTTTGAATAATCTGGAGCTTGCCGCAGAGCTTGCGGTTTCCAGCGCCTCACTGCTCACAGGCGTTGTGATTACTGTTGCCGTGGTTGAAAAGGCGATTCAGCAAAAGGCGCTGCGATATGACAAGGCTGGCGAGGAACATTACAATCTGATCTCAGCGCTTCATAAAAGCTTGCGAGGAAGTGACCCTGATGCTGCTCTTTATTGGATGGCACGGATGTTGGAGGCAGGTGAGTCTCCACGCTATATCGCCAGACGACTTGTGCGATTTGCCTCTGAAGATGTGGGAAATGCCGATCCGCAAGCCCTTCCCCTTGCCATCGCTGCCATGCAGTCTTATGAGTTTCTTGGCACTCCAGAAGGTGAGCTTGCCCTTGCGCAGATTGTCCTCTATCTTGCCACTGCTCCTAAGAGTAATGCCTCTTATGTTGCCTTTGGAGAGGCAAGCGCTGATGCAAGAAAGTTTGGAAGCCTTCCTGTGCCGTTGCATATCAGAAATGCCTCGACACGCCTTATGAAAGAGCTTGGGTATGGCAAAGGTTATCGTTATGCCCATGATTATGAAAATGCCATAGCTGACCAGCAGCATCTTCCTAATGAACTTAAAGACAGGATCTACTACAGGCCGACTAACAGGGGCTATGAATTGACTATTAAAGAACGTCTTGAAAAGTGGCGTAAAATTTTGGCTCAGAGGTGCATTGTCGCTAATAAATAATGTTCTTTTTCACATAATTTTTTCTTTTTCAGGTTTTAGGGTTGCAAAAAAATAGAAAGCTGGTAACTATCCAGCAGCACCCCATCTGCTGTGTCATCGGCCTGCTCATGTGCAG
>DYLC01000068.1 GCA_020722285.1 Desulfobulbus propionicus
AGGCGCTCCACGAACGCCTTATCAACGACCGGCGGTTGCCTGTTCGTTGCAGGAGTTGGGCTGTGTCGAGCTTATTCTGAAAACCTGCGGCAGCAGGGCAAAAACAAAAGCCGCCTATCGTTTTTTTGATCATAAAAAGGCCACCTTGCAAAACATACTTCAACCCCATATCGAATCAACGACCAGGCGAGTTGCCGAAGAAAAAGTCGTGCTGGCCCTTCAGGACAGCAGCAGCCTGAATTACAGCACTCATCCGACAACCGAGAACCTCGGACCAATCGGCAGCAGGCCTGAGGGGATTATCGGCCTGATGCTGCACGCCACCCTGGCCATCAATCCGGCAGGCACTCCTTCGCTAAAGCCTCCAACCCTGCGGGAAGCCACCCGTATGGTTGGTGTTCTCGGTGGCTTTCTGGCCAGAAAAAGTGACGGAGAACCAGGAACCAAATGAACTACTTCCACAGGCGCACCATCCTGACCTATGAGAAGACCATGTCGCTTTTCAAGGTAATTTCTCTTTTTAGAACATCCCTACAGAAAACTGATCGGATCCACATCAATTCTTAAAAATTTTGCCTTGGCAAGCTCCTTTTCACAATATTTCGTGAGAAGCTCTCCTGTGTGACGTTGAGCGCTGATACCAGATGCCTTGAACAGAAGCTGCCACCTGAATGCATCCTTGAGCCTGGCAATAGGGCATGGAGATGGCCCTATCACCTCTGTTTTGATCTTGTTAATAATGATTTGCTCCCTGATCCATGCAGCCAGTTGTCTGATATATGTTTCAGCTATTATGCTGTCTTTTTCATCCAGCGTTAGCTTGATAAGTCTTGAAAATGGCGGGTAATCAAGAAGTCTTCTATTCCGGATCTCATTTTCATAAAACCCCTTGTAGTCGTGGCGCATGGCGCACTGGATCGCCTGGGAGTTTGGAAGCATCGTCTGAATGATCACCCTGCCAGGCTTTTCGCCACGTCCTGCCCTGCCAGCCACCTGTGAAAGGAGCTGGAATGTCCTTTCAGCAGCGTTAAACTCCGGAAAGTTCAGAGAGATATCCGCCCACACAACCCCAACGAGCGTCAGATTTGGAAAATCATGGCCTTTGGTGGTCATCTGAGTGCCTATCAGGATGTCAATCTCATTTTTTGAGAAGGCCTTCAGGATGTTTTCCAGCTTCTTAGGGCTTGCCGCCTCGTCTCTGTCAAGCCTTGCCAGTCGCGCTGTGGGAAACAATCCGGAGATATCCTCAAAAAGCCGTTGTGTTCCATAACCCGCCGCCTTGATATTATGGCTGTGACAAACAGGGCAGACAGGCATGGCTGGGATGTGCCAGCCACAGTAGTGACAGACAAGTCTTCCATCGCTTTTTTGAAGAGGCGTAGCAAGATTGGCGCTAAGAGATTGATCATCTTCATTTATTTTGTGCATGGACAGGGATATGTCGCATTTTTTACAGCGAAAAACATGGCCACAATCCTCACAGAAGATGTAGGTTGCAAATCCGCGCCTGTTTAGAAAAAGAAGGGTCTGCTCTTTGCGTTCAAGATTTCCGGCGATAGCAGCATGAAGCTCTCTGCCAAGCCAGTAAGGCGTCTTGTCACTGCCCCTTTTTTCAGACAGAGCGCCATCTGTTTTAGGCTTTCTATCAACTATCTGAACCTCTGGAAGGGGCCGACTTTCCACGCGGTATGGCATTTCAAGCAGGGT
Organism: Desulfobulbus propionicus; assembly: GCA_020722285.1. Lineage (GTDB taxonomy): Bacteria > Desulfobacterota > Dissulfuribacteria > Dissulfuribacterales > DYLC01 > DYLC01. The sequence continues at coordinate 1,708 of DYLC01000068.1, forward strand.
GTAATGCCGGTTCATTGCATGAAAGTATGAGGTAAGAGAAGGTGTAGCAGAACCGAGAACTACCGGTATATTGGTCATTTTTGCAACAACTACCGCCATATCGCGGGCATTGTAAAAAAATCTTTCACCTTGTTTGTAAGATGGATCGTGCTCTTCATCCACGACAATCAATCCAAGGTCCTGCACAGGAGCGAAAATTGCACTCCGTGTGCCGATTACCACCTTCACACGCCCTTTTTTGATGTCAATCCAGTTTCGAACACGTTTTTTTTGAGGCAGACCGCTGTGAATTACCGCTACGGAATCTCCAAATCTGTCCTGAAATCTCCTGATGATCTGGGGGATCATGGCTATCTCAGGAACCATCATTATTGCCTGTCTCCCATAGGACAGGCACTCGGCGAATGCCCTGAGATAGACCTCTGTTTTCCCGCTTCCTGTAACCCCATGCAGCAGAAACGGCTGAAACTTTTTTCTGGAAATGGCAGCAGAAATGGCGTTGAAAGCCGTCAACTGTTCAGGGTTCAGGGTGGAGATAAACTGCTCAGACTGCTGTGCTTCGACAGGCTCATCAGCTTTTTTTCTCCTGGTCTTTTTGCTGTTTTCAGATACAGCGGTCTGGTCAAGATTTTCTGCATTTAAAATGCCTGCTGGCAATGCCTCATGCAGGGCGATTCCCAGAGGCTGAAGGTAATAGGCCGCCATCCATTCCAGAAAATTCAGGCTGTGTTCTGAAAGCACAGGCTCTTCAGAAAGGACTTTAATCACGTCTTTCAGCACAAATTCAGGCTCTTGGGCGTGAGTCTGCCAGACAATGCCGGTGGCGATGCGATTTCTGATTGGAACGACCACCCTTGTGCCTCTTAAGGGCACAAAAGCAGCATCAGGCAGACGATAAGAGAGTATGTCTGCCTTTCTTGCAGGCAGACATACCTCAATTATCCTGTGGTTGGACATATATCTTTGATTAAATCAGTATATGTATAATCCTCAGGACCCCATGCCTTTTACAACTTCCTTTAAAAATTCCCTGAACTTGCCGCCGATCTCAGCGTGTTCAAGCCCAAAATGCACATTTGCCTGCAGATAGCCGAACTTGTCGCCTGCATCGTAGCGGTTGCCTGAAAACTCATAGGCATACATGCCGCGTTCCTTTTGAAGCGCATTTAGTGCATCTGTGAGCTGTATCTCGCCACCCACGCCGGGAATTGTCCTGTGCAGACACGGAAATATCTCCGGTCTCAGACAGTAGCGGCCTATTATGGCAAGGGTTGATGTAGTGGTGCCTGGCTTGGGCTTTTCTATCAGCTTGTCTATCCTGAACACGCCGGGCGCCACTTCTTCGCCTTCAACAATGCCGTATTTGTGAGTCTCTTTCTCAGGCACCCTCTGCACAGCTATGACACTCTCCTGATATTCATTGAAAACCTTGATCATCTGGTAAACGCACGGCACTTCTGCCCAGACAAGGTCATCCCCAAGGGCCACAACAAAGGCATTGTCGCCCACAACCTTTTCAGTCACCATGACCGCATGCCCAAGACCAAGGGGTTCTTTTTGTCTCACAGCCACGACATCAATCAATCTTGAGATGTTTCTGACCTCACGCAGCAGGTCAGTCTTGCCCTTTTGTGCAAGGAATGTTTCAAGCTCATAAGAGTAGTCAAAGTGGTTTTCTATGGCGGATTTGCCAACAGAGGTCACAAAAACTATCTCTTTAATGCCAGATGCCACGATTTCTTCCACAATGAACTGTATCGTAGGCCTGTCAACTATGGTGAGCATCTCCTTTGGTATCACCTTTGTGGCAGGCAAAAACCTTGTCCCCATGCCAGCAACAGGCAGTACAGCCTTTTTTATTTCCATGCTATAGTTTCTCCTGAATCTTTTTTTGGAATCACCTGCAAATTTTCAGCAATTATACTGCCAATCCCTCAAACGATAAACCTTGTTCTTCATGGCTGCCTGAAAAATTCACAAAGGTTAACCTCGAAATCAGAAAAGAAATGCGAATGGAGCATGTCAGTTCCGCCAAAGATCAGCGGTTTTTCATACTGGCCGTCTTTCAGCACAAATACCATGACACCCTGGTTTGCCGGATCAACAATCCAGTATTCCTTGACCTTTGCCCTTTCATAAAGGTCTTTTTTGGTCTTCATATCCCTGTAAAAACTGCTTGGAGAGGTTATTTCGATAACAAGCTCTGGTGCGCCCTTACAGCCTTTCTCGTCTAATTTTGACCTGTCACATATCACAACGATATCAGGTTGCACGACAGTCGAAATATCCTCATCCATCTCGTTTCCAAAGGGAAGACGCACATCAAAAGGGGCGAAAAACACCTTGCAATCTTTGTTTGTTACATATTGTCCCAATTTCATTGACAGAAAAAAACACATCTCCTGATGCCTTGTTGAAGGCGCTGGAGACATCAAAAACGCTTCGCCTTCAATCAATTCATACCGCTCCTCACCGGTCCATGTCAGGTAATCTCCATAGCTGTAAGCTGTCTCGTCGTTATTTTTTAATGCGTAACCCATTAAAACCTCCGTGCAGTCTGATGCGGGCATACAACCCATATCAAAAAAAAACTGACTGTTTCATGGCTGCCTGAAAAGTTCACAAAGGTTAACCTCGAAATCAGAAAAGAAATGCGAATGGAGCATGTCAGTTCCGCCAAAGATCAGCGGTTTTTCATACTGGCCGTCTTTCAGCACAAATACCATGACACCCTGGTTTGCCGGATCAACAATCCAGTATTCCTTGACCTTTGCCCTTTCATAAAGGTCTTTTTTGGTCTTCATATCCCTGTAAAAACTGCTTGGAGAGGTTATTTCGATAACAAGCTCTGGTGCGCCCTTACAGCCTTTCTCGTCTAATTTTGACCTGTCACATATCACAACGATATCAGGTTGCACGACAGTCGAAATATCCTCATCCATCTCGTTTCCAAAGGGAAGACGCACATCAAAAGGGGCGAAAAACACCTTGCAATCTTTGTTTGTTACATATTGTCCCAATTTCATTGACAGAAAAAAACACATCTCCTGATGCCTTGTTGAAGGCGCTGGAGACATCAAAAACGCTTCGCCTTCAATCAATTCATACCGCTCCTCACCGGTCCATGTCAGGTAATCGCCATAGCTGTAAGCTGTCTCGTTGTCATTTTTTAATGTGTACCCCATTTAAGCCTCCTCTGTCTTGCAATTTCATACAAGGCTATAGATGCTGCCGATCCGACATTCAGCGAGTCTATTGTATCAGAGTGCGGAATTTTGACATGAAAATCACACTTTGCCTCCACATTCTGCCTCAAACCCCTTCCTTCTGAACCAAGTGCAATGGCAAGCGGAAGTTGTGCGTCAAGCTCCCAGATATTGATACCTGCCTTGGAAGACAGTCCTGCAAACCAGACGCCCTTTTCCTTCAGAAGTGTCATCGCCCTTGCAAGGTTTACAACCTCGCAGATGCGAACATGTGCAAGGGCGCCAGCCGATGCCTTTGCCGTGACACCTGTGACAGGCGCTGTCTTGTCCTTGGGACACAGGATAATAGTCGCCTCAAATGCTGCCGCAGACCGGATGATTGCCCCAAAATTTTGAGGGTCAGTGATTTGATCGCATACAACAGCCAGAAAATCATGGGAAACTTCCATGCCTTTAAGCAACGCCTCATCAAATCTCCAGACAGGTGCAACTCTGGCGCACATTCCTTGATGCACGGCGTCTTTTGGAATACCGATCCGGTTAAAATCGGTTAATTCTTCAATGCCGCAGCCAGCCTTTTCAATACCGTCAAGGACAGAGGATCGCATGCAACGTTCTTTTAACTCAGCGAGACAGCAGACCTGCATTACCGACTCTGGGTGTGTATTCAAAAATTCGGACACAGGTCTTAAGCCCCATATCCATACAGTTTTGGCTGGATGTTTAGAACGCTGCATCTGCAGTCACACAAAACAGTTCCGGTCGCTCAATGCGGATGCGTGCGAGACGCTGACGTCTTGCCACAAACACAGAACGAAACTCCTGATACGCCTTCTCCAGATCGTCATTTATTACTGCATAATCGAAAAAGACAGCCTGAGCCATCTCTACTCTTGCATTTTCAAGCCTCAGCGAGATGACCTCTGGTAAGTCCGTGCCCCTGCCAGCCAGACGATCTCGCAGCGCCTGCAATGAAGGAGGCATGATAAAAATAAGCTGACTTTCAGGAAACAGCTCCTTGACAACCTTTGCTCCGGCCACATCAACATCAAGAAGCACATCCATGCCATCGTTTAGCATGGCCTCCACAGATTGCCTGCTTGTTCCGTAGAAATTTCCGTGAACCTTTGCCCACTCCAGAAAATCCCCGCTGCCGATCATCTCTTCAAAACGATTACGTGTTACAAAGTGGTATTGTATTCCATCTGTTTCTCCTTGTCTTGGCTGGCGGGTGGTGTGGGACACTGAAAAGCCCACGCCAGTCAGATCAGACAAAAGTCGCCTGCACAGTGTGGATTTTCCAGCACCAGACGGCGCTGAAACCACAAATATGTCCCCCTTTGGCTTTTCACTACTCATCTCCTGTTGGCGCATACTGTCAGGCCTGCTCCTCAGTCTATCTGTTCAGACTGTTCAAGCTGTTCTGTTGCATCGCTTCCGTCACTTTTGGCAGCTCCACCATTCGTCAGGCGGTTGGAAATGGTCTCCACCTGGACAGCAGACAAGACCAAGTGATCGCTGTCTGTGATTACAAGAGAGCGGGTTCGCCTTCCATGAGTGGCGTCAATCAATTTTTTGGCGTTTTTTGCATCTTCCTTCAACCTTTTCATCGGAGCGCTTTCAGGACTGACTATTGCGACAATCCTGTCTATTACCACCATATTTCCAAACCCTACATTCAACATCTTTGACTGTCCCACGCTTTTCTCCCTGGCTTTTAAGATTTTATTTAAGGGGTCTGTTCCCCAAAAAAAAGGCTATTTTTCAAAGCGTCCTTAAACTATGTTTTGAACCTGCTCTCTAACTTTCTCCATCTCCCCTTTTATCTCAACGGCAAGCATTGAAATATGCGCATCCTGGGCCTTCACTGAAAGGGTGTTTATCTCACGAAACAACTCCTGCAAAAGAAAGTCCAGACGTCTTCCAACAGGTTCTTTAACTTCAAGATAGGTGCAAAACTGAGAAAGATGACTTTTTGCCCGTACAAGCTCCTCAGTAATATCCATTCTGTCAAGCAAGATGGCCACCTCCTGATGGAGTCTTGCTTCATCAAGCCTGACATCCTGCAAGATATCCTCAAGCCTTTTTTGAAACGTTTGCCGGGCCTCAACCTTCCTTACCCCAAACCTTACCTCAACATCATGTAACAGACTCCCAATCCTGTCAATACGATTTCTGACATCCAGTTCCAGGCTATTTCCTTCCCTCTCAGCCCCCTGGCTTGCAAGCTCAAGCAATCTGTCGAATTCCGCCTCCAGGGCCTCCCATACAAAATTTTCCTCTGGCTGCACCTCCACTGCCCTGATTGCGCCAGGCAAGGCCAGTAAAAGCGTGGACATGTCTATTGCAGGAGCAATCCTGATAAACCCTCCAAGCCTGTTAACGGCTGCGACGTAACCCTTGGCAAGGGCGATGTCAGGCTCAAACGAAACGCCTGCCTCACCAATTCGCTCAATGCCGATGACGATATCAATTTTTCCCCTTCCAAGCCTCTGCTGCACCTTTCGCCTGAGCCTCTCCTCAATTTCAGGCGAGGCCTGCAAAGCGCCTTTAATCCCTTGCGCCTTTAAAAAAACCTCACAAAACCGACTATTTACAGATTTGCATTCAAGTCTTATCGCAAGGCCGCCCTGGATAGCCTCGGTTTTGGCGAATGTGGTCATACTTTTGAGCATATTTTCTCCATTTTAATAAGGGGTGTCCATGAAACCGGCTTAAGTGGCATCCTTACATCAATCTTCTGCATGTAATCTGCCCGCAGCCTGTTCAGCATCTCAAGACTGACGCTTGTGGCATAGTCAGGATACGTCCACGGCAGGGTTACAAATCCCTTTTTTTTGTCATACATGAGTGTAAGGTCGCCAAATACGCCTTTTCCAAGATATATTCTGTGGGAAAAATTCTTGCCTGTGGCAAGCACAAATTTTTCAAGGGTAAGAATGCCAGGGTCGATGTTTAACCTTCTTCTGCCTTCAGACAAAAACATCTGCTCAAGGCCGCAGCAGGCCAGCTTTACCCTTACAAGCATGTCGCACGGCACAAGCCTCTCAAAAGCAATAAATTTCCTGACAAGTTTGTCGCCAAATTCCTTTTGATAATAAGCTGTATTGTCAAAAGGCAAAAGTTCACTTGCGAAATGAATGCCGCCAAAGAGAGAGCAGAGAAGATTGGCGCCTTTTAAGATAAGGGCCTGGTCTGAGCCAAAGATGCTTATCACCAGCATGGCAGGTCTGGGCTCTCTGAGTTCGCTCATCAGCCAGCCTGCTCCGAAATTGATGTGATGGAGTCAGACTCCTTTTTTGCGGTAGCAGCCTCAAACTTCAATATCTGCTTTCTGTAATGCTCAGGGTTTTCCGGGTTCAGGGCTATAGCCCTTTGTTCGGCCTGAATAGCCTGCTCAAACAGACCATTTGCGAAATAAGCCTCGGCAAGGGTGTCTAAGATATGAGGCGCTTGTTTTTTTTCAACGGCTTGCTTGGCAAATTGCAGGCCAAGCTCATAATCTCTAAACTCATTTTTTTGGGTTGTGACGAGAAACCAGGCGTAATCATTGAGCACATCAGGGCTTTCAGGGGCAAGTTTGTATGCCTTTTGATAGGCGCTTGCAGCCTGTTCAAAAAAGCCTTTCTCAGAAAGAAGCTGACCGGCAAGCAGATACCACACAGGATTGTCCCCACCTTCTTCAAGGATTACAGAGACAGTATTGTCAATAGTGTGCTGGGATTGCTCCTTGCTCCATTCATTCACAGGAAAGACATGAGCGGCTGCGATAAGCAAGCTGATGCAGCCAAGCGCAGCAATTTTTTTGTTAAAAAAGGATGAAGTAAAAAACTTTCGCTCCTCAGGCCGCACATAACACAACCTCAAAAACTCTATCCTCTGGCCAATACTGAAATGATGCCAGTTAGGCTCATTTCTGATGTTGCCGGAAAGAAATGCAATTTTTTCAAAGGCTGATATAAGATTGTACGGATGGCCATGAAGTTCAAAAACCGCCATGTCTGCTTCCCGCTCAAAATTTCGGATAAAATAACCCATAAAAAACCTGAAATACAGGATAAAAAACAAAATAAATGGCATTATCAATACAAAAGAAGTCAGATCAAAAGGGATATCCTCCATATTCAGCAACACTTTTATGACAATCTTGTGGGAAAAAAGCCACTGCATGGCAGGCTCCGCCAGGCTGTACACAAGCAGGGCATAGCCTGCGAGAAGCGCAAACTGCCACCAAAGATGCATGCGTTTCACATGAGCCACCTCATGAGCCACCACAGCCTCTATCTCGGCAGGCGCCAGGATATCCATCAGACAACGAGTCAGCATGAGATATCTGAAGCCGGGAAACAGCCCGACTACTGCGGCCGTGCATGCCCGGCTTCCTGCAAGGGGCCAGACAAGCACATCCCTGAAGCTGACACCAGATTTTGCAAGCAGCATTTTTATGGAGTTTCTGAGAACGCCTTGCTCAAGAGGTATGCAGCCCCATATCTTTCTGATAAAAAAAGGAATAATCAGAACAAGAATAAACAGCGTCAGGATAAACGAAACACCCTGAGGAACAACATCCTTGAAGTGATTAAAAACAGTAAAATCTAAAAGTTCAAACACTTCAGCAAAAAGACTTACGAACAGATAGGGAATAACCGCAGGTAAAATGAATTTGACTTTAGTAGCGAGATCCTGTCTGATATCCCGTTTAGCCATAATACCTGCACTTGCGAGGGCGTAACAGAACATGATCTGTACAAGCAGAATATACATTACATAAATCAGTATCAGAGCCATTTCAACAAGACCTGGAAATGTAGCGAAAAAATGTGCCTCAGACAAAAAAGCCTTTATATTAAAGACATAAAGATCGATAAAAATAAGAACAAGACATGACCACTCAAACAGATCAGGCAACCGCGTCGTGATTATCCTGGATGACATTATGCGTGTTATAAAAAAAATAATGAAACAGCTTACAAGCAGCTTAATAGTCCATAAAAATGGGATAACACCTGAAAAAATGTGGAGAGAAGGGGTTTTAGGCGCACCAGCGATCAATAAAATTGCTATCATTACCGAGATTATTATACTGTAAGGCATGACTGTAATCATAATATCAGTTATAATATCCGCAAGGGGGGTTCCTGAATTTGTCTTCCTGCCCCAGATCTATGTTGCAGACAGGCAACAGGGATTCTTTGACAGCACACATTGGAGAAGTGCCAGCAGTCATCGGGCAAAATAGCAATTTCTGGAAATTCCCTTGAAGAAAAAGGAGCAAACACATGGATATTTTAGGCATTTTAAATCTGGATATGGATACGTTGAAAGAAGCGTTCAAAACTGAAAACATCATGTCAGTGTTCAAAAAGACTGAGCCGCTATCTTTTCTTATGCAACCGCTTATACTGATTGTGGGGCTTGTGGTGGGGGGCGTACTTACTGCGCTTAAAATGTCCAAGGCGCTTACTCTGATATTCGCAGGTATTGGTATCTGGTTTGCAGCCTATTACACCATGCCAGATTTGAATCAGGATATAGTGCTTGGTGACCTCGGGGGCTTCATCGCCATCTGCACAGGTATTCTTGCTGTTGTATGTTAT
>DYLC01000069.1 GCA_020722285.1 Desulfobulbus propionicus
TGCGAAGTGTGCTGCCTGCACATGAGCAGGCCGATGACGCAGCAGATGGGGTGCTACTGGATAGTTACCTTTATTTTTCTGCTTTTGCAACTGTTGCAAGGCACTCTGCTACCGGCTTGTAATCCAAAGGATCTGACCAGCCTGTGAACTTGCCTGACTTTGCTGCTGGCATGTCAGGCGTGATTGCAGTCAGGGCAGCCTTGATCTTGTCATTGTTGTCCTTGGTTGTATGAGACAATGCGGCAAATGGCCACTCAGGATAGAGGATTGTGCTGTGAACAAACGGAAAATCATCCTTGACCTGATCTATGATCTTAAAGCTGCTGATCTTGATTTTTCCCTCTGCCTCCATCCGCTCAAGGGTATCTGAACGGACAGTGCCACAATCCACAATGCCTTTTTGCACAGACACCACAACTGCGTCATGGGTTTTCCCTTCAATCAAAGTGGTGTCTTTAAACGGATTGACCCCCTTGTCGAACATTTGCTTGAAGGCCATCTGCCCGCCGCCGAAGGAATCCTTTTTTACGCACATGAACTTTTTGCCCTTCATATCAGCCACAGAATTAATGGCGCTGTCTGACTTGACAAAAATCACCCCTCCGAACTGGTTAAGACTTTTGCCCCCGGGGGCCATGTTCATCATGCTTGCCAATGCCGCCACATTATATTTAGGCTGCATCTGAGCAAAATAACCTGAGTTAGCTATGAGATAGTCAATTTTTTTCCCGCTGATAGCAGGTTCGATTGCCTCGAAGGACAATGGAACCAACCCCACAGAAAGTCCGGTTGTCTTTGAAAGATAGTCCACCAAGGGTTGCCACTGTTCTTTTGCCTGTTCAACTCCTCGTTTCGCAAGTACTCCAAGCTTCAAAGCATCTGCAGCGCTGGCCTGGCTTGTAAGCCCGGCAGTAACAACTAAAACAGCGCACGCCAAGACGATCGCCTTAAGAGTCGGAATGAATCTTTTCATAAATCCCTCCTTTTTAAAATAAAAATAATAGAATAATAACTGAAATAATAATATAATAACATGCTTCCTGTCAAGACACGGCTATTTTATTTTCCAGATTATTTTTTTTGCCCTTTGGACAAACGCCATGAAATTATTACACGCCAACTTAACTCTTTTTACAATAGGTCTTGTCTCAATGCTTGGGCAGGTCGTGATAGTCAGAGAGCTGTCGGTAGCCTTTTACGGAGTTGAGCTTATATATATCCTCGCGCTTGGGCTCTGGCTTTTTGGCTCTGCAGCAGGGGCATATACAGGGCGGCGCAGACAGCGTTATCATGAGTATGGCCATCTCATTGTGTTTGTTCTGTTTGCTGTATCGCTTTTTCTGGCGATATTTTTTTTGCGGGGCATCTCCATTGTTTTTGCAGGGATAAAAGGGACATATCTTCCTTTTTATGCACAACTTGCCGGGCTGTTTATATCCATCGCGCCACTGGCCTTTCTGATGGGCATTACCTTTCAGTGGACAGCCAAAAAATATGTTTTTTCTACTGCCACTGCCTCTGCTCCATCAGAGGGATACAGCCTCGCAAAGGCATACGCTGTAGAATGTGCAGGGGGTATGACAGGAGGACTGGCCGCAACTGTTTTTATGGCCACAGGCATGCAAAACCTCACGGTTTCTCTGTTGTGTGCCTTTATTTGTTGCATTCCTGGCATCATAACAGCAAAATGCAAGGTCTTTTTTGCACTTACGGCCATGATTGTACTTTTGACATTGTTTTTCTCATCCAGCCTGAACCACTGGATGACATCCTGGAAGCATCCTGAACTGGTTCTGACAAAAGACACGCCTTATGGCCGCATAAGCGTATCTAAACTGTACGGCCAGTACTCTGTTTTTGAAAACAATGCCCTTTATTTTGAAACAGAAGGGGTTGGAGCAGAAGAATTCACACATCTGCCATGCCTTCAGCTTGAAACAGTTCACGATGTTCTGGTGCTTGGTGGAGGTATTGATGGCACTGTGGCAGAGGCGCTGAAGCATCACCCCTCTTCAATAACCTACACAGAGCTGAACCCGGCGCTGATAGATGACATCCTGCCGATACTGCCGGAGCAACTCCAAATGCCATTTAACGACCAAAGAGTCAAAGTAAAAGTGACTGATCCAAGGGTATTTCTGGAAAATACCCAAAAAAAATTTGATGTAATCCTGATTGGCGCTCCTGAGCCTGATTCTGCCCAGACCAATCGTTTTTATTCCAAGGAGTTTTTCAGCCTTTGCAAGAGCAGATTAACGGAAAAAGGTGTGCTTGCCTTCAGGCTCAGGGCAGGAGACGCAATCTGGACAACAGAGCTTGCAAAGAGAAACCTGAGCATAGTGCGAGCGCTGGAGATGTCCTTTGATTCTGTAGCATTACTGCCTGGCGTCACCATGCTTGTAGTTGCCGGAAACGCCCTTGAAAATAATGCCGACCTCTTTTGGGCCCGCTTTCAGGCAAGAAAGATTGAAAGTCTGATTGTCTCAAGGCAGTACCTCCATTACATGTACGATAAAAACAGGCGTGCGGACGTTCAAAGAGAGATGCTTAACATTAATGCGCCTGTCAACAGCGACAGCAGGCCGGTGTGTTACAGATACGCCATTAAGATCTGGCTCTCCAAGTTTTTCCCAACACTTTTATCCAAGCAGGGAGCAGCGGATATTTCAAAAAAAGACCATCTGAACAAAGACAGCGCATGGCAGTTACGATCTGAACAGGACAGCGCTTTGGGTATCTCTCTGCTTTGCATTCTTGTGGCCGGCGCATCAGGTATGATATTTCGCATCTTGCCTCCAACAACACAGGACATGTGGGGGATGTTTTTAGTCTCAGCAGCAGGCACAGGCCTTGAGGGGGTTCTCATGCTCCTGTATCAGGTGCACAATGGGGTCATTTATCAGGATATAGGTCTTCTGGTAATGCTTTTCATGACAGGCATGGCAGCCGGGGCATGGGCTGTGGAGAAGTTGAGCGCTCTGCAAAGGATGTTTTCCAGAACAGCAGGCATGGCCTTTGTCACATCATTTCTGCTGAATATTTCCATAGCAGGCATCGCAGCAGGTTTTTCAGGGATCCGAAATGCCTTGTTGATCGGGCTCCTGCTTTTCTGGACAGGTGCTAATGTGTCAGCGTATTTTGCATATCTGAGCCAGCTACCACACTGGCAACAAGATGCCAAAAAAGCTGTGTCTCCCCTTTATGCCTCTGACCTTGCAGGTGGCGGGGCTGCAACAATTGCTGTTAGCCTGTTCGCTGTTCCAGGCATCGGGCTTGCATGGACAACCGCCATACTGGCCGCTGTCATTGTAAGCCTGCTTTTTAAAGAAAAACAGTACGGTGGTTTTCGTTCGTTTTCGGCATTATGCTGGATAGTTACAAATATCTAAAAAAACTCCCTGACAAGATGGCTGATGACCTGTCTGTTATGAGGTTTTTATCGACTATAATGATACCAGGCACCTTTATATCCCCGGTGCAAGGCATCTCCCAAAGACACTGCTCAAGTCTTTTCAGATTGCTTTTCATTTTAAAACCATCTCATGGCAAAGCGGATTCCAAAAACTTCTTGGTGTAGTTATATCCTATCTTAATAGTCTCTCCTGTATCTCCCGGGTAAAAAAGACGAATCCTGACGAGCTCCGACGGCATAAGATAGGAATCGCACAACTTTATCCTTGCCTCGGTGTTTGACCTGATGGCAAGGACAAATGACCTTGCCATGATGGAGAAAAGATTTGTAAATCTTGGCTCAAAGCCAACAGGATTCACATTAATCCCGATGATATGGTCAACCTTCCCCAAAAGCGGCTCTACAGGCAGATTGTTCATGACGCCTCCATCTATATAAAGCGTATCATTAATAGTGACAGGCTGGAATAAAAAAGGAAGAGCAGATGACGCCATAACAGCGAGCGACAGCTCGCCTTTGGAAAAATACTCAGGGCATCCCTGCTGAAGGTTGGTGGCGCAGACAACAAGTTTTTTTGGCAAGACGGAAAGATCGAGTTTGCCAATGTACTTCTCTATAAAATCCCCAAGCTTTTCCAGCGTCATAAGTGACTGAAGGGGCAGCGTAGGCTTCAGATACGGAATAAAATTAGTCTTTATGGCAAGCTGTTGCATCTCATACGGGCTGTAACCTGCCGCATAGAATGACCCGACAATCGCACCCGCACTTGTGCCTGATACAACTTGAGGATTGATCCCGTGTTCGTCAAGCGCCATCAGCATTCCGATATGGGCAAGGCCTCTGAAAGCCCCTCCTGAGAGGCTTATTCCTATGTTATGGCTTGTAAAAGCCTGTGTTATGAGTTTGGTCTTGTTCAAATTATAGCGCCTTTATCTGATTAGTTAATAACCGGTCTTGTTTTTATGAGATTTTTAGTGTAGTTACAATGTATTTCTCACTTGGAAAATCATTTCTCACTTTACAAAAAACTAAAATCATTATAAAGGGAAGTTTGAGGTTAAAATATGGCAAGAGTTACAGTTGAAGACTGTCTTGAAAAAGTACCAAGCCGGTTCGAGCTTGTTCACCTGGCAATTGAGCGGATCAAACAATTAAGAAAAGGCTCTGCTCCATTTGTGGAGTCAAAAAACAAAGAGGTGGTGCAGGCCCTGCGTGAAATTGCCGCAGCCAAAGTGTCATACGAAAATATTGATGAACTTGGCTTGAAAGCAGATGAAGAAAAGGTTTTCAAACGGTTCAAGCCTGAGATGGTTTTTGCTGAAAACGAATAGCTTCACAGGCTTGCGAAGAAAGCTATGACGCAGAAAGATTATTATGAAGTGCTTGGGATCGCGGACAGAAGCGCATCCCAGGATGACATCAAAAAGGCGTACAGGAAGATTGCCCTTCAGTATCATCCAGATAGAAATCCTGACAATCCTGATGCTGAAGAGCGTTTCAAAGAGGCTGCGGAGGCCTATGATGTGCTTGGCGATCCGGAAAAACGCAAACTTTATGATGCATATGGCCATGCCGGACTTAAGGGCAAGGGAGTTGGCGGGTTCAGAACAGCGCAGGATGTCTTTGACACGTTCAACGACATCTTTGGGACTTTTTTTGGTTTTTCAACAGAGTCAAGGGGAGCCAGGGGATTTGGGCCTGAGCCTGGCGCAGACTTTCGCTATGACCTTGCTGTCTCCTTTGAGCAGGCTGCCCGTGGAGCCGAGATTGAGATAGAAATTGTACGCCCTGATGTCTGCGAAGACTGTCGAGGAAGCGGGGCCAAAGATGGCGCACAACCTGAGTTTGTAGCATGTCCTGTGTGCGGAGGACGTGGGCAGGTTATCCGGACTGAGGGTTTTTTGAGGATAATGAACACCTGTTCCAGGTGCGCAGGACGTGGGGGGATTATTGCAAATCCATGCCCTACCTGTATTGGAGAGGGAAGGATCAGGACAAACAAGAAAATCAAGGTCAAGATCCCTCCAGGCGTGGACACGGGCTCCAGGCTTCGTCTGATAGGTGAAGGTGAATCAGGGCTTCGCGGTGGACGCAGAGGCGACCTCTTTGTCATCATCCATGTTCAACCTCATGATTTTTTCTACAGACATGGAAACGACATCTACTGCAGGGTGCCTATCGCCATGGTGCAGGCCGCCCTTGGCGACGAAATTGAGGTGCCAACCTTAGATGGGCCTAAAAAGATAAAAATACCTGCCGGCACCCAACCGGGTGAGGCATTCAAACTTAAGGGGCTTGGAGTGCCTGACCTAAGACGTACTGGCATTGGAGATCAGATAGTTGAGGTCGAGGTCCAGATACCTAAAAAAATATCAGAAAAAGGCCGGCAGCTTCTTAAGGAATTCGCATTGACCGAAATAAAGGACGAAGGCATCATGTCAAAAATCTGGAAATTTTTTGAGAGTGATGACTCAAAAGATTCTAGAAACAAGGAAAAACAAGATTGAATAGTCTCTCCCATGTTGATGAAAATGGCCGCGCAGTTATGGTGGATGTCAGCGAAAAGGCTGTGACTGCAAGGCAGGCGCTTGCGAGTGTGAAGGTGCTGCTTGGAGAGAGGCTTTTAAGGCTTTTATATGATAAAGCCTTGCCAAAAGGGGATACGCTGGCTGTGGCAAGGGTGGCGGGGATCATGGCTGCAAAAAAAGTTGACACTTTGATCCCCCTTTGTCATCCACTTTCAATACATAGCGTTGAAATCACCTTTTCTCCTGATTTCGAAAAAGGCAGTCTTCATATTGAGGCAAGTGTCCGGACAGCAGACAGGACAGGGGTTGAGATGGAGGCGATGACGGCTGCCTCTGTGGCGGCGCTTACAGTTTATGATATGTGCAAAGGGGTTGAGAAAGGAATTATTATTAATGAGTTGAGACTTGAATATAAGTCAGGCGGCAAAAGTGGAACTTGGAGAAGACAGGAAGAAAGATAGGTTATGGAACAGGAACGCATAAATTATTTCAAAAAACTTTTGGAACAGGAACGGCAGGAGGTGCTGACTGCTGCTATAGAGACTATCAACGAACTAAATGCAACAGAAGAAAATCTTCCTGACATAACTGACATGGCCTCTGCCGAGACAGACAGAAGCTTTCAGCTTCGTATTCGTGACCGTGAACGCAAGCTGCTCAACAAGATAGACAAGGCGCTTCTGCGAATCAAAGAAGGCACATATGGTATATGTGAAGACTGTGGGGATGATATAGAAGAAAAACGGCTTCAAGCCCGTCCAGTGACAACTTTATGTATAAAATGCAAGGCAAAGCAGGAAACAGAGGAGAAAGCAAAAGGGCTTTGAGAAATGCCTGAACTCAGAAGGGATCCTATTATTGGCAGGTGGGTTATCATCGCAAAGGAGCGGGGCAAAAGGCCGAGCGATTTCGTTGTAGGCGATGACGAGACCAAAGACGGCTTCTGCCCGCTTTGCCCTGGCCACGAACGCACAACCCCGCCTGAGGTGCTCGCCTATGGCAGGCCAGTATTTGCTCCCAATGCTGGCGGTTGGTCAGTGAGGGTAGTGCCTAACAAATTTCCTGCCCTTATAATCGAAGGAGATCTGGATAAACAGGGCGAGGGCATGTATGACAAGATGAATGGTATTGGAGCGCATGAGGTTATTATTGAAACCCCTGTGCATGACCAGAAAATCCCTGAAATGTCTCATGACCAGATCAGGTTGTTGCTTACCGCCTACAGGGACAGGATCGCAGACCTTTCAAATGATGTACGCTTCAGATATATAATGGTCTTTAAAAATTTCAGAAAGGCTGCCGGCGCCTCTCTTGAGCACTCTCATTCTCAACTTATCGCACTGCCTGTTGTGCCTTATCTTATTCAGGAGGAGTTGACCGCCGCGCTCCGTTACTTTGAATACAAGGATAGATGTGTTTTTTGCGATATAATTCGGCAGGAATTGTCTCAGGGCGTGAGGGTTGTGTGTGAAAATGACGATTTTATATCCATCTGCCCTTTTGCTCCAAGACTTCCATTTGAAATGTGGGTGATTCCAAAACGCCACATGTCTTCCTACACATTCATGACAGATCGTCAATTTTCTGCCCTTGCCGCATTGTTTCTTGAGACATTCAAGCGGCTTGACAAGGCGCTGCCAAAGGTGCCATACAACTTCATGCTCCACACTGCTCCGGTTAAAACCCCCCACCTTGAGCACTATCACTGGCACATTGAGATCATGCCCAAGCTTACCACTGTTGCCGGGTTTGAATGGGGAACAGGGTTTTACATTAACCCTACGCCGCCGGAAGAATCAGCAGAGTTTTTGCGAAAAATAGAATTGCCTTGAATATGATAATCATGTTATATGAACAGTTCGGTTGATTTGACAGCAGGAACTAACAAAGGGGGTCTGTCATGGACAAAAAAAAAATATTGGTAGTTGACGATGAAGAAAGCATTCATCTTTTGTATAAGGAAGAGCTGGAAGAAGATGGCTATGAGGTGAAATCTGCTCTGGATGGAGAAACCGCCTTGAAACTCTTTGAAAGCTATGAGCCGAATATCGTTATCCTTGATATAAATATGCCTGGCATGGACGGGATAGAGGTTTTAAGGCACATGAAACAGAAACGGCCTGAAACTCCTGTTATTTTAAGCTCGGCCTATCCTGAATACAAACAAGACCTCGCATCATGGGCGTCTGACGACTATATTGTAAAATCCTTTAATATGGACGATCTCAAGACCTCAATCAAGCTGCATATCAAATAGTGCAAAACGGGGTATTCACTTTTCTTAATTCATGTCTCAAATTGATCTTGTTAATATAAACAGCATGCAAGAAGAGCCACAGGACATTCTGCTTGTAGATGATGATCCTTCTATCATGACGCTTATGGAGGATTTTTTTGAAACTAAAGGCATCTCCTTCAGGACAGCGATAAACGGCCTTGACGCCATGAGGCTTTTAGAGGAAAACCCTGCATCTATTATCATCACAGACCTTTTAATGCCAAAGATGGATGGCATGGAACTGGTGCGCAGCGTCAAGCAACACTGGCCTGAAACAGATATCATAGTCATGACAGGCTACACCAAGGAATACAGGTATGTTGATGTTATAAAAAATGGGGCAAGTGATTTTATCCAGAAGCCGTTTAATCTGGATGAGCTTGAGGCAAAGCTTCAACGAGTTATCCGGGAGAGAAATCTGCGCGCTCAGCTTCTGGCGCTCAGCATTAAAGACCCACTGACCAATCTTTACAACCGGCGTTTTTTTAACCAGAAACTGGAAGAGGAGGCCAATCGCGCCTTTCGCCAGAATTATGATCTTTTTCTTATCATGGTTGACATTGACAAATTCAAGCTTGTCAATGACTTATATGGCCATGAGGCAGGAGATCTGCTTCTTGAAGAGCTTGCGCGCATACTAAAAAAAACCACGCGACACAACGTGGACTTTGCCTGCCGTCTGGGTGGAGATGAATTCGCTGTGATTGTGCCCCATGCCGAGACTAAAAATGCCGCGCAGATAGCAGAACGAATCAGACAATTCTTTTTGCAGATTAAAAGAGATAACTGCACGTTAAGCATCGGTATTGCAAAGCTTTCAAAAGAACTCGACACTACACATGCTATTATAGAGCTAATAAAAAATGCTGATACAGCCATGTACATATCTAAAAGAAACAATGGAAATCAAGTAGTTGCCCATTATGATGCTGCTGGCAGCCAATAATCATGTCGTTGCTTTGCTCAATTACGCCAAGGAATAACTAATGAATAAAATCACTTACTTTGGGCATTCAGCTTTCAGGATTGTCACATCCAATGGACTGAATATATGGATTGATCCATGGCTTGACAACCCCAAGGCGCCTGAAAAGTCAGGACAACCTGATGCTGATATCATTCTTGTAACCCATGCTCATGGAGATCATCTTGGCAATACAGCAGAGCTTGCCAGCGCTTCGTCCGCTGAGGTGGTGGCAATACACGAAATCCAGCAGTATCTCCTTTCATGCGGCGTGCCAAATGTGACAGGCATGAATATCGGGGGCACATACCGGACAAAGGGACTGGCTGTGACCATGGTAATGGCTGTTCACAGTTCCTCTATTCAGGATCAGGATATGATGATATACGGCGGTGAAGCAGCAGGATTTGTGGTGAGACTTGAGGATGGGCTTGTTATATATCATGCTGGAGACACTGCCCTGTTTTATGATATGTCGCTTATCGGAGAGCTTTACAGGCCGGATATAGCAATGCTGCCCATTGGAGACCATTATGTGATGGGGCCAAAGGAGGCGGCCTATGCAGCAAAGCTGATTGGAGCACCGTTGATCATCCCCATGCACTACGGGACGTTTCCTGCTCTTTCAGGCACTGTGGATGAATTTGTCAGAGAGCTTGAAGCGCGCGCGCCGGATGTGTCTGTTGAGGCGCTTTTGCCAGGGCAGACCTTGACGCAACAGTAACAAGTGCAAAGCAATTTGCCCTAGCCGACAAGCGACGCAGTCTTGACAAACTGAAGCTAAAACGCTTAACCTGAGGGTGAAGCGACGGCGAGAGAAAGCTAACCCCCACTTTCGCTCAGGCTCATCATGTCATGATAACCGAAGGTGATTCATACAGGAAAAAATTCTCACCGCAGAACTAAAAACAACAAGATCAACAATGGCAAAAATGGGTAATAACCATGAAAATAGGAATGGGTAATAGCCGTTATTGCCTATGCGCGGGGTTTAACGAGGAACTTAGCCTTTTTGGCTATTTGTGCGCCCTTTGTATTCAAATAGCATCATCGTGATGTCGTCGTATTGTTCACCTTCTGAGTAAGTTTCTAAGATGGTTAAAAGCCGTTCCAAGACCTCTTTTACTGGCAGATCTGTAAGTTGTTCCAGTTCTGTAATTAGGCGTTTGTCAGAGAAAAACTCGCCTTTTTTATTTCTGGCTTCTGTTACTCCGTCTGTGTAAAGAAATAGGGCTCCTCGACGTTTCGTGTGGATTTGGAGTTTAATGGGCTCCAATCCACAC
>DYLC01000070.1 GCA_020722285.1 Desulfobulbus propionicus
CTGCACATGAGCAGGCCGATGACACAGCAGATGGGGTGCTGCTGGATAGTTACGACTTTTTACGACGCCATCAATTGTTGGCTGTCATCTCCCATACGCCACAAGGACAAACCGCGGCGCAGAATCCGCAGCCGATACAACGGTCTGCAATGACTGTGTACTCAAACTCACCTTTTGCCGTCTCAATGCGCCTGATCGCCCCCTGATAACAGGTATTCTCACACATGTGGCAATCACGGCACGCACCGCATGAAGCACAGCGCTGAGCCTCCTTTTCTGCCACAAAGCCATCTGTAAGACAAGACTCATAATAGGTGAGCTTTATCTTCTCATAAGGTATAACTGCTCTGTTGTCTGGCAGGTAATCTGTCTGCATCATCATGGCATGAATGGCATCCGCAGCATTTCTACCAGCGCCTATGGCATTTGTGATAAGCCCTGGACGGGTCACATCGCCGATTGCAAACACCTTGACATCAGAGGTCTGATTCATGTTGTTTACAACGATATAACCACGCTCTGTGTGGATATCTGCTGACAGGAAGTCCAGAACAGGCACCTCGCCAATGGAGATGATAACCATATCTGTATCAAGGGATGTTCCATCCTTGAAGTATATCTTCTTCTCAGGCTTGCTGTAACGGTCTGTGATTTTTGGATAAAGTATTTGAGTGCCCTTGGCCTTGGCAGCCTCCTGCTCCTTGCCGAAACTTGCAGGAGCCTGAATATCCACAGCGATTACAGAGACAGCTCCTGAGTTGTAAGCCTCGCAAGCAATATCCATACCCACATTACCTGCGCCTATGATGACAACCTTTTGTCCTGAAATATCAGGACGATTTCCGGCATTTATAGCCTTAAGAAAGTCTATGCCAGCCACAAGATCTTCATGGCCTTCAAAAGGTATAATGCGGGGCTTATGCGCACCTGTGGCGATTATAACGATCTCATGTTCATCGTAGATGCGGCTAAAAGTATCCCTGTCAACACTTACACCAAGCTGAACATTTACGCCAATGTCTTTAAAACGGGATATCTCTTTTTGCAGGACTTCCTGTGGCAGACGTTCCCTTGGGATGCACATTTCTATTTTGCCACCAAGCACATCCTGCGCCTCATAAAGATCAACGCTATGCCCCTTAAGTCCAAGTTGCCATGCTGCTGACATGCCAGCAGGCCCTCCACCAATAACCGCCACCTTGCGCCCTGTAGCAGGAGCAGGCTTTGGGGCAGGCACATTCAGGCTTAGCCGGCCGATTGCAGCCACATCCAATGGTTTGTCAAGCAGTCCTCTCGTGCAGGCCTGCATGCAGAGATTAGGGCAGACCTGGCCACAGACGGTAGCCGGAAACGGGCTGTACTCAAGGACAAGGCTGATAGCCTCCTCCATCTTGCCCGAACGCATAAGTGCAGCCCTTTTTCTTGTGGGGATGCCGGTAGGACATGATGCGGCGCAAGGAGCCTGATATTTTTCATTGTTCCATACAGGCTTGAGGCGTCTATCCATACCTGAAGTGATATATGGCAGAACAGTCCTTGGATGGTCGAGATAATCCCCGAAGATGCCTCCCTTGCCCACCTCCTGTTCCCACGTATTGAGTCTGAACTGGGTAAGAGAAACTTTCAGCCCCTTTTTTGCATTTTTTTCAGCAGGAGTAAAGGCGATTATCTTGCGCCAGGTCGAGACATCAGAGGTCAAAGTTTCGTAATGTTCCATACGGTCAATGGCCTCAAGATACGGCTTCATGTTTTTTGTCAACCACTCCCAGTCCTGAGGGCTCAGTTCCGTCACCTGTACGTCTGCTGTGCTGTATTCTTTTATAGGACCTCTGAAGTAGATCGCGCCTCCCACCATGCCCACGCATGGCCTGTAGCCAAGTATGTTTTCAGGATTTCTCGGATTGACACCACATACAACGGCTATTCCGCCTGCCTTAAACTCGGCAAACGAATCGCCAACATCCCTGAAGTACCAGGATTGAAGGGGTTCAAAGCGAGGGTTGCGTTTGGTCATGGTCTCACAACGAGCACCACCACCACCCTGAACATAAAGAATGCCCTGAGCGCCAGCATTGTGAGCGCCGTTTGTGACATCCCCAAGCACAGTGATCTTAGCGCCGCAGTTGAGCCAGCCAACATCATCAGATGTACTGCCATGCACCACAATCTCTGTGCCTGCCATACCCATGCTGCCAAGCCTCTGACCTGCTGTGCCTGCCACAGTCACTGCAATTTTTTCACCCTTGGGCCAGATGCGGCCTCCAATGCCGTGCTGACCATCGGCTATGACCTTGAGTTGTCTTGCGCCGTCTGCGACAGCCTTCTGAAGCCGTTCCTCAAGAATGCGGGATGGCACACGCTTTCCATTTTCACTGCCATTTATGATAATATACTGCTCACTTTTCATAGGTAGTTCCTCTGCATTTTCTTGTTAACAGGCATAGGTGATCTGAAGCCTGTCGGCGATCGCCTTGTCAGGGGCGCTTAATCCGTCTGACATGCCTATCGGAAGCTGTGTGCTTCGGCCCATTGGCGCAAAGATCTTCTTTAACTCCACATTTGCGCTTTTGAACACCTCCACCACGCGCTCAGCCACCTTGTCAGGATCAAGCCTTCGATAAAGTTTAGGATTCTGCGTGGTTATACCGCGAGGACACTTGCCTGTGTTGCACAGATTGCAGCGGTTATACTCATTTCCTACACAACCTCCAGCAGCCTGCAAAATATACTTACCAATGTCCACTGCGCTTGCCCCGAGCATGATCATAGCCGCAGCGTTGGCAGCCAAATTTCCTGTCTTGCCCATGCCGCCTGCTGCGATGAGCGGTAGTTCGTTTTGCTTTCCCTGTTTGACAAGATCAAGATAACAATCCCTGATGTTTGAGGCGATAGGATGCCCCATTTTGTCCATGGAGACATTGTAGGCAGCACCGGTTCCGCCATCTTCGCCGTCTATGCACAGGGCTGCTGCGTATGGGTTTCTCGCCAGGTTGTTGAGCACTGCCTGAGATGTCTTTGAGCCTGATATTTTTGGATATACAGGCACTCTGAAGCCCCAGGCCATGGACATGGACTGGATCATCTTGGCTACGGCCTCTTCTATAGAGTATTTGGTCTGATGTGTAGGAGGTGAAGCCAGATCCACATGCATTGGCACGCCTCTGATACCTGCAATAAGCTTCAACACCTTGTAAGCCATCAAAAGACCGCCATCTCCCGGTTTTGCGCCCTGCCCGTACTTAATCTCAATGGCGCAAGGGTCTTCAACCATATGCGGCAGACTGTGAATGATCTCGTCCCAGCCAAAATAACCTGATGCAATCTGAGGAATAAAATATTTCAGGAAGCGTGACTTCAAAAGCCTCGGAGGCATGCCTCCCTCACCGGAACACATTACAACCGGCATGCCCTCCACCTCATTGAGGTAAGTGATGCCCATGGCAAGGCCTTCCCACATGGAAGGAGACAGGGCTCCTATGGACATGCTGCCTATGCGGATTGGGAATATTTCCCTGACAGGGGGCACAAATGCGTTTTCGTCCGACACGAGCCTGCCATTTTCCTCACGAAGCGGAAGCTGTTCAGGTGGAAGGTTCCTGCCAAGAAGCGCCCTTATGTGAAACTCATGCCTGCCTGCGTCAAGCGCAGGGTCTGTGAGCATGGATATCCTGGTGAATTTGAGCTTGTCAAGGGTGCTTGGGGTTGGATCGTTTCTGCGTCCGCCTCTTTTATATGGAGAGCCGTCCTTGTTTTTGTGGAATAAAAACTTGTTCTTGTCGTTGTAAAACGGGGCAATAGCCATGTTGGGACACACAAGCGAACATATGCCGCAGCCGACGCAGTAGCGTTCTATGTCCGTCACCTGCCTGATGCCATGAGTGACTTTTCTTACCACACCTGGAATAGGCGTGTCTGACTGGGAGTAAACAAGCCTCTGGGCGAATACGGATGGCTCTATTGCCTGCTGTGGGCAGACTGCCGTACATTTTCCGCAGCGTGTACAGCGATCCTCCCTCCACTGTACAATATATGGGAAGTCCTGAAGCGTTAACTCGTGATTTACGTCTAACCGTGTAGCTGATTCCATACCCTGACCTCCTGGGCGCCTGGTGAAATGATCACCATGTCATATTTCATTGGATTAATGTCTTTGGAGCGATCCCTCTCAGGCATAACCCGATCAACCCCGCAGGTCTCACTCATAAACGCATATTTACCCTTTACCCCACCTACCATACATGGTCTTAATTTTTTGGAGTCCTGCACGACAAATACCGAACCGTCTGGTGTAAAACCTATAACACAGTTCGGGCCGTCAATGCAGAGAGGGCGCAGGGATTTTTTAAGGAGCTTGAGGGCGCTGGCATCCGGCCTTGCTTCAATCTCTTTGTCTTTCAATGGGGTAATGATGTCTTTGTAGTATGTCAAAGGAAACTTCAGCTCCCGGTTGCTGTAGTGCAGGATGTGAGTAAAGACTTCGCTGTCGCTGTTGTAGCCGATATAGCCAGGTTTTTTCCTGCCTAACAGATATTCCTTGATAGGGACAAATGCTGTGTTTTCGCCATTGGTCATGGTGCAGTAGCCCTGGATAAAAAACGGATGACAGGCATATAGATATATGGCGTAGTTTGTGTTTTGTCTGCCTTGGGCAAGCACGACCCTGGCAGTGAGCTTTGCATCATCAAGACCCCAGAAGTCTGCGAGTACAAGAGGATCTCCTATCTCTTTCATGAAAAGCACATCAGGGTAAAAGGAAAATACGAACAAGGACTGATCAACCTCTCCAAGTTTTCTGAGAGCCAGTCTTGTCTGAAGCAGCAAATTCTCCTGCTGATCCTTGTCCTGGTCCTTGAAGTTGTCAGGATAGTCATAAGCCCTGGCAAAATAGTGGTCTTTGGGTTGAACCTCCATGCCTGCAACCTTCCTGAGTCTGGGTTCCCAGTTGAATTTGAGCTGAAAGCCCTGTCCTTGCATGTAATCGTCCAGCATCTGGATACCTTTTTTGCTACTACACCCGGACATGATTGGAAATGCCTTGAACTCCTCAAATGGCCCTCCCAAATCTTTGAGTCCAAGCCCAAGACCGGAGCCATCATGGCCCTCCTTCATGGTCTCAAGAGCAAGGACATTTTCAAGCGGGGAAAAATAGTTCTCAGATGTTATGGCGGCGAGTCGGCACATATTTTTTATTTCTCCTCATCTGCTAATCATATTTTATGAGGGCAAAGTAGCCCTTATAAAACAGATTTTTGCACACAACGGTAATTTTGTAGGTGTTTTTTATACAACCACCGTTTTTTGATTGCAAGTTATTTCAGAAAATTTGTAACTATTCAGTATAATGCCGAATAGTTACGTTTATGTTTCATCATGCCACAGCCTGGTCTCTGCATAATACCCCCACAGCAGTCCAACAGCTATGCCAGTTGACACCATTGCACCAAGAAGCAGAAGGGTGGTGGCAAATGAAAGGGAGTTATCGTTGGAGGATTCAAGTTTTTGTTGACAATGAGGACAGATAGACGCGTCTTTTCTGATTTTTTCCCTGCAATAGGGACATCTGATACGCATTGCATTTTCTCCTTGATTCAAAAGATGTTAGCAGACATAACCCTGTTACAGTGGATTGATTACCAGACCTGTTAATATCTTGGGGTAAAAGAAGGTAGCCTTGTGAGGCATTGTAAAACCGTAATCAGCCACGTCCAGCACCTGTTTAACAGGTGTGGGGCGCAGAAAAAACATCACCTGATCCGGGCTCAGTTTTTTGATCGCTGCGTCACCGAATGCGTTGTAGCTCACAGCAATATCTCCCTGGAGTCCCTTGAACTGCTTTATCACCAACTCTTCAAGGCATACAACATCTAATTGGGCAAGGCATTCAGACATTCCAAGCGTCTTTTTAAGAATATCTCTATTTTTCAAAAACCAAAGTTCAGCCTCCATTGTCTCGCCATTGATAAAGCCAAAGCCCTGGATGTCGGCTCTTTCCTTTAATTTTTTTTCAAGAAGTTCAAGAGTGTTATCTGTTATCTGTCCAAGCCTTTCCTTTTCAAAGTCATCATCTGTACATTTGAGCACATAAGCAAATATCTTTGGATTGGAAATGCTTAAAATTCGATGCGTTGGCAGAACAACAAGGCCAGGGTCTGTTGCATCCACCAGATAGGAAGCCACATAGCTGTAAGGGCCTTTTTGTCCATTGTGCAGCGCTTCCATTTCTTTCCGGTATGAAATGGCAGTGGTGTATCTGTGGTGACCATCTGCAATATAGAGCCGTTCGCCTTCGAATGAACGTGTTATGGCAGCCAGTTTTTCAGGATCGTCCAGCCGCCATATCCTGTGAAGGTTTCCAAAGGAGTCTGTGACAGAAATAAGCGGATTATCATCTGAAATAGCAGCCTCAAGCACATCCTTTACTGTCCTGTTTTGCTTGTGAATCAGAAAAATCTGGCTGAATTGAGCCTGAGTAGACCTAAAAAGATTTAGTCTTTCTTCTGTCACCTTGTTGAAAGTTTTTTCATGAGGAAGAATGACCCTGTCAGCCCAGTCTTCCACCTTGACTTTGGCTATCATGCCCTTTCTGCTGATTTTATGTCCGTTCAATTCAAAGGTTATTTCGTATGGATAGATAGCCTGTTTAGGCTCTCTGACAAGTATTTCATTGTTGAGCCAGTCGTTGTAGGTCTCGGCTGCCTTGGCAAAACGTGAATTTTCTCCTTTTTCAGGGTCATCCTGTGGCAGTTCAAGCGTAAATATATTGAACGGATTGTTTTTGATCAGACCATCCCGCTCAAGCGCACTCACCACGTCATAGGGCGGAGCAACGAGCTGTGAGATATCTCCAGCCTTTTTTTCATTGTAAATTATGCCTTCTAAAGGCGATATTTCTGCCATGTTCTCTTTCCTTGTTGTTGGTAAGTTCCTAAAATTGCTGTTTGCCCTTCACTTTGCTGCTCAAAGCCTGGCAAGCTAAAGCGCCCGATGGCTGAATAGTTATAGTACGGTGGTTTTCGTTAGTTTTCGGCATTATACTGGATAGTTACATTTCTGGAACTTCCCTAATTTTTAAAACTTCCCTGTTGTATGGACTCTGGTTTCAAGCACAGCGCCTAACGCCTTGTCAAAGCTGCAATCAGAAGGAAACGAGCTGGTCTTGATGGAAATTTTTAATCCAAGCTTGTCTTCATATCTTTTTATCACATCTTTAACAAAAAGTAAGGTTGACTCAACTGTTTCGTCTGGGTAGTTGCTGAAAATGAAATACTCAGAGCCTCTTCTTAAGAGCAACAGGTGTCCGTATATTTTTTCGTAGTTGTCCTGATGCCTCAGAAGTTCTTCATTAAGCCCCTCGCCAATGGCATCAAGTATCGTATCAAATTGAAAAAAACCTATTTGTTTTTTTAATTCATTGCGATTGCATATCTCAAGCAGCGTAAGGTGGTATCGTTCTCTCGGCAAAAAAATATCCTTTTTCTGGCTCAAGACATTCAAAAATCTGTAATTGTAGAAGCTGCACATGGGCTCTCGGAAAAAAGCCACCTGCCTGAAGGCCTCAAGGGTGACTATATCTTTGTGATGAAAAGGACATTTAATTGAAAGTGGATTAAACCGCTCGATTACCCGTTCAAGAGACGCAATGACTGTCCCGTCAATCTTTCCAGTCTCTGCCTCTTCCTTTAGTATGTTTAGGGCGCGGTCAAAATCCATTGCATTTTTATATGGCCTTGAAGCCACAAGCGCCTCAAAGATATCCGCCACAGACACAATATTCGCAAGCTCATTTATCTCGTTGCCTTTTAATCCAAACGGATAACCGCTGCCATCAAGACGCTCATGGTGTTGCAGAACAATGTAGGAGACCCTGTCATCAGGGTATCGTGTGGCGATGAAAGTTGCTCCAAGGGTTGGATGCAGGTTCATGATGAGTCTGTCCGATTCAGCGAACCTGCCTGGCTTGAGAAGCACGTCATCTGGAATTGCAATCTTTCCAATGTCGTGGATAATACAGCCTATTTCCAGAAGATTCAGCTCATCAATGCCCAGCCCAAGCCCCCTTCCCATGCGTTTTGAAAGCTCTGCCACGCGCAGACTGTGTTCAAGCGTATAGTAGTCGCGGCTTCCAAGCATCTGGCCCATGACATCGAACAGGTCGCGAAGCTGTCCCTGATAGCTCTCCTCAAGTGACATTACTTTATCAAGAACAGCAAGCCGTGCAAAAATCTGTTCCGGATGGCATGGCTTGACCATGTAATCGCTTGCCCCGGCCTTGAGGGCCGCCACAAGGGTTCTACGGTCAGAAATGCCGCTCAACACAATGGAATAGAGCTTTGTTCTGCCAGAGGTATGGACTCTTTGGAGCAGTTCAAGCCCATCCATCACAGGCATGTTCATGTCAGTGATAAGCAGACGGATGTTTTCATCAGCCACAAGCTGGTCATAGGCCTCTGCGCCGTCTTTTGCCCCTTTAACAGAAAGCCCCCAGTTGGAAAGATACAATTCCAGCATCTCCAGTTCCAGAGGAGAATCCTCAGCCACGAGCACAGTATAGCGGCTCAGGGTGTCAAGCGCACCTTCGTTTGAGTTTACGTTCTGTTCAGGCAGCATGCAGCTTTTTTATTCCCATTCGATGGTTGCAGGAGGTTTTGAGCTGATATCATAAACAACCCTGTTGACCCCCCTGACCTCATTGATGATCCTGCTTGATATCCGTGCGAGGAGTTCATGTGGCAGTCTGGCCCAGTCTGCTGTCATGGCATCAAGACTGTTTACCGCACGAAGCGCTATGGTATAGTCGTAGGTACGTTCATCGCCCATAACCCCCACAGAACGCACAGGCAGAAGCACTGCAAATGCCTGCCAGACCTTGCCATACCAGCCTGAAGACTTGAATTCTTCAAGCATGATAGCATCAGCCTCCTTGACTATCTCAAGACGCTTCTGAGTGACATCTCCAAGTATCCTGATTGCAAGACCAGGCCCTGGGAAAGGATGTCTCCAGATAAGCTCGTCAGGCATACCAAGCTCCTTTGCCACAACCCGAACCTCATCCTTGAAAAGCTCGCGCAGAGGCTCGATCAATTCGAGTTTCATCACAGCAGGAAGTCCACCCACGTTGTGATGGCTCTTGATAACAGCCGATGGCCCCTTGAACGATACGCTTTCAATCACGTCAGGATACAGCGTACCCTGGGCAAGAAAATCCACATTGCCAACCTTGTGCGCCTCTTCCTCAAATATCTTGATGAATTCTTCACCAATGATGCGACGTTTTTTTTCAGGGTCAGCAATACCATCAAGCTTGGTCAGAAAACGCTCTGTGGCATCCACATAACAGAGATTCAGTCCCAATCTGCCCAGAAAATTTTGTACTGTCTCAGGTTCGTTCTTCCTCAAAAGACCATTGTTGACAAATACGCAGGTAAGCTGCCTGCCAATTGCCTTGTTTATCATAAGCGCTGTCACCGTGCTGTCAACGCCGCCTGAAAGGGCGCAGATCACATGCCGCTGCCCTACCCTACGCCTTATCTCATCAGATGTTGTCTCAACAAAGGAATGCATGTTCCAACTCGGTTCACAGCCTGCCACTTTGAAAAGAAAATTCTGCAGGAGTTGTACGCCAATCTCTGTGTGCGCCACCTCAGGATGAAATTGAACTCCATAAATAGGCAAGCTCTCGTGGCGCATAGCTGCCACAGGGCTGTTAGGGCTTGACGCAATCGCAACAAAACCAGGAGCAAGCCCTTCAATCCGATCCCCATGACTCATCCACACCTGATGAGTCTCTGGAGAGAGGACAAGGCTATCAAAGAATGGATCCTGCCTTTCAATCGCAAGTTTTGCATGGCCATACTCCCTGTGGCTGCTGCGTTCAACTTTTCCGCCTAAAAGATGGGTGGTGAGCTGCATGCCATAGCAAATTCCAAGGATCGCAAGCCCAAGGTCAAAAAGTTGAACGGAGGTAAAAGGTGCGTCTTTATCATAAACGGAGGAAGGTCCACCTGAAAGTACAATGCCTTTTGGCCGGAACCCTTTGATAAACTCAATGTCCTTGTTAAAGGGATGAATTTCACAGTAAACTCCGGCCTCTCTTATGCGCCTTGCAATCAACTGCGTAGTTTGAGAGCCAAAGTCGAGTATCAATATCTTGTGGGCATGTATATCGCTCATCACTGTCCTCTGATTTTCAGGGAGGTTTCAAAAGTTGCCATTTTGCCCAAGGACTGCCCAAGAACTGCCAAA
>DYLC01000071.1 GCA_020722285.1 Desulfobulbus propionicus
GCCTCGCTTGCCACATCAATATTTAACAAATAGACATTGTGCCAAGTGTCTTCAAAAAGCATTGCAAAGCCAAGGACACTTACGCCAATATCTTCAAAATCTGACCTAAACAGGGCAGATACGCTTTTATTTTGCGCTGTTAAGGAGGCAATAATGCGATTAAAAAGCATCTCCACAACCACATCTTCAGGCAAAACACCTTGAGTTGCTAAGGCATCTACATATTCTGCATAGACAAAAGGCATATAGCCAAATTGAATGAGCCTTTCACGGGGGGAAACACCGTCTGGATCTATCTGAGAAAGATAAAACCTTTCCACCATATCTTTGGCATGAAATATTGAGGCGCTTATGAGCTTTTCATTAGAAATCAGAGGAAGAGACGCAGAAATAATCTGATTTGCACTATTTTCATTGCTCTGAAGCCCTAATGCCTGACGTTTATCAGCATCAAAACCAAGCTCTGTAAGCTTGGCATCAAGGTCTTGCCTAAAAATATTGATACGTTCAATAAGCCTTATTTCTATGCTTGAAAGCTGCTGATAGGGCGCAAGTTTGATATTATTTTGCGCATGTGCTGTTGAAGCTACAAGCAGGCACAGCAAAGGCAGTATATTTAGTATTTTTATGTGCGCTTTTGTGATTTTAAACATAACATAGCTGGTTATTCAAAAATGATGCCAAGCATTACTTTAGTTGTCTTTTATGTTTGGCTGTTTTTTAATGTAGCGCTCATAACCATAGCTATAAGCGCATAAAATGCAAACTTGTGATATGGCATTTCAATACAAAAATCAAATAACATGACCAATAAAAATGCCCCATACTGCACTGTTACAAACATGGGAAAAAGGGATTGGCTCTTTGAGCTGACCCTAACACCCCTTACAAATACCCAGCCAAGAAGCGAAAGCCACAAAACCAGCCCAAACCAGCCAGTCTCACCAAGCATCTGTGCATAATCTCCGTGCGCACGGCGCACCTGCACGTTTTCGTCAAAATACATATCTGGCTGAAATGTCCTGTAAACCGGATAGGCGAAACCCCAGTTGCCAATCCCCACACCCAATAGGTTTTTGTTAGCCATGTTGATGGAATTGACCAAATACGTGCCCCTGTCGCTTTTAATAAATGAGATAGGGTCTTTGACATAGATTAAAATCTTTTCCACTCTATCCCATGCAGGCCTGTAAAAAAACACCACAGAACTAAAGAGTAAAGACGTGATGCCTATTGCAACTAATGAAAGTTTTATGAGCCTTGGGTAGTTTTTTTTAAGCTTAAAAATTATCCATATTGCAAGCCACAATGCAGAGACAAAAACGGCAAAATAAGCAGTCCTGCTTTGAAGTGTGGCAAGATAGACAATTTCAACTGCCATAATGAACCATAATATCCAACTCAACCACGGCCTGGCGCTGCCTCTATACATTACCCCTAATCCTGCAAGCAAAAAGAGCTGGCCAAGCAAGGCAAGGGATGCGGGATTTTTATAACCGAACGTAGAAGGATGCACAGGACCATGAATCGCCTTGAAAAAGGGCAACAAGCCAAAAAACTGAAGAAAACCAACAATAGTTACAAGCATAAAAGAGATTAAAATAGCCCATATAGATAGCTTTAGAAACTTATTTTCAGCAAAAAGTGGGACGAGAACAACATACAATACAAATAGGGAAAAAAACTGCACAAGCTCATAGATAGCCGCCTCAATTACCAATGTGTGAATGGCTGTGATGCAGAGATAGACAAGAAATGCCATCCAAAGCCAGGTTAGCTTGTCCTGAAAGACAATTTTTAGTCGGTCTTGAAACTGAGGCGTTCTGGCTGCGTATAGCCAAAATATGGAGATTAAAAGCCACGAAAGAACCATCCATGCCACAAGCTTTGGCTCGCTGTAGTTTATGAAGGCAATTTTGCCATTTATGCTTCCGTAGGTGAAAAAAAGTGGCGGGATAAAAAAAAGCGCAAACAGGACAATCTTAAACACCCAAGACCAAATATAAGTCGCCCTAACAGACCAAACTTGGTTACATACATCCTTCATGTGCAGCCCAACTCCTCTTGATTGTTATTTTTGCAAGACGTTTTACAATACTATCTTGTAAATCCGGTTCACTTTTAGTAGCTTATACCTGTTTTGACTGTATTTGAAAACCATTTACTCCTGCGGAGATTCTATATGTTTCTGGATTCACTGATTGGCTGGCTCTCCAAAGACCTTGCCATAGACCTTGGCACAGCCAACACTCTAGTATATGTAAAAGGAAAAGGCATTGTACTCACGGAACCATCTGTAGTAGCTGTTAAAAAGGATGTGAGAGGCAACAACAGAGTAGTTGCAGTTGGGAAAGATGCCAAGATGATGCTTGGCAAGACGCCTATCAACATTGAGGCAATACGGCCCATGAAAGATGGTGTTATTGCTGATTTTGAAGTCACGGAGGCAATGCTCCGTTATTTCATACAAAAAGTACACAACAGAAGGACGCTTGTGCGCCCAAGGATCATTATAAGTGTTCCGTCAGGCATCACTCAGGTGGAGAGACGCACAGTACGGGAATCTGCGGAGTCGGCAGGGGCGAGAGAGGTATATCTTATCGAAGAGCCGATGGCGGCAGCAATCGGAGCAGGACTTCCCATAAGCGAACCAGTGGCAAACATGGTCGTGGATATTGGAGGAGGCACCACAGAGGTTGCAGTCATCTCTCTGTCAGGCATTGTATATTGCAAGTCTGTTCGTGTGGCAGGCGACAAGATGGATGAAGCCATCCTGAATCATATTAAAAAAAGGTACAATCTGCTGATTGGTGAGCACACGGCTGAAAACATTAAGATGAATATTGGAAATGTCATGCCGGAAAATCCTTATGATGAGATAGACATTAAGGGCAGAGACGTAGTTACAGGCATTCCCAAGACTGTTGTAGTCAATTCATCCGAGATACAAATAGCCATCACAGAACAGGTGGACGCCATAGTGGATGCAGTAAAAGGCGCACTTGAACAGACCCCCCCTGAACTTGCATCAGATATTGTAGATCGCGGCATAGCGCTCACAGGTGGAGGCGCCCTCCTGCGCAACCTGGATAAACTTCTGAATAAGGAAACAGGTCTGCCAATCATTGTCGCGAACGAACCGCTCAACTGCGTTGCAATCGGAGCTGGCATGGCCTTGGACAACATCACAACACTTAAGGAAATAACAACCACCTGATCTGTATTTTGTCTGCTGTATCATGAACCCTGGCATAACAAATCTTTTTCCAAGAACAATTGAAAACGTAAAAGCAGTTACCTTTTCAAGGCATGGAGGCAAAAGCCAACCTCCTTTTGACAGCCTTAATCTCAGTTACGATGTTGGAGATAATCCGGAAGCAGTAACAGAGAACATTAAATTTATAAAAAATGCCTCAATGCAACTAAAATTGTACATTGCGGACAGATACATGAAGACAGGGTAATATCAGTGTCAGACAACACAGCAGATGAATTTTCTTTTCCAGACACAGATGGCCTGATTACCGACAAGGTTGGATTGGCTATCATGATCAAGCATGCAGACTGCCAGGCAATTGTACTCTACGCCCCTGAAAGACGGGTTATTGCCAACTTACATTGCGGCTGGCGCGGACTTGTAAAAAAATTGCCTCAAACAGCCATCGAAATACTACAAACAAGTTATAATTGCAGCCCAGGTTCCATCATGGCAGCAATCAGTCCATCTCTTGGACCTTGCTGTGCCGAGTTTAACGGATGGGAGCGCCTGTTTCCAGATAATTTTAAGCGCTACAAACTCGAAAACAATCACTTTGATCTCTGGGAAGCTGCCCGGGATGCCCTTAAAAGCTCCGGCATTTCAGAGCAAAACATCAGCGTCACATCAACATGCACAGCCTGTTCATCCGACTATTTTTCTTACAGGAGAGAAAAAATCACAGGCCGCTGCGCAACCATAGCAATGCTCACTTAGAGGATTTAATGCAAAAATGAAAGAACAGATCACGCAGGCAGTCGAAGCTGCATTAAGGCAAAATTTTGGTGAGAATACGCCTGTTTCAACCACCCACCAGATTACAAAGCCAAAACAGGAATCACATGGCGATTTTGCAAGCAATATCGCCTTGACATCGGCTGCCACCATAAAACTTCCACCACGTCAAATTGCAGCCACACTTCTTCAGACACTCTCAGGAAACCAGATGTTTGACAAGGTGGAGGTCGCAGGTCCTGGTTTTTTGAACTTTTTTCTTTCCCATAAACTACTGCGGGAAACAATCAGAACAATCCATGCGCAAGGCGACCAATATGGCAACTCTTCAATTGGCAAAGGTAAACGCCTGCTTCTGGAGTTTGTGAGCGCTAATCCAACTGGTCCTCTTCATGTGGGGCATGGTCGCGGGGCAGCAGTAGGAGACAGCCTTGCAAGAATTTTAAAAGCAGCGGGTTTTGAGGTGGAAAAAGAGTATTACATAAACGACGTGGGAAATCAGATGCGCACCCTCGGATCGTCTGTATATATGAGATATCTGGAATTGTTGGGCCGACAAGTGGAGTTTCCAAGGGATTACTATCAGGGCGACTACATAAAAGATATAGCCAGAAATGTGATTGACAACAAAAAAGATGAATTTTTGCACGTTTCGCCAGAAGAATGCCTGCCATATTTTACAAAACAGGCTGTGGATGTCATTCATTCCGGCATAGTTCAGGATCTTGCGGACTTTGATGTAAAATTTGACAGATGGTTCAGCGAAAAATCACTTCATGAAAACGGTCTGGTTGCAAAAACCATCGAAGAATTGATTGCAAAAGGCCATATTTATGAGCAGGATGGAGCTCTTTGGTTCAGGACCAGCGCATTTGGTGATGAAAAGGACAGGGTAGTAAAACGCTCAAACGGGGTATTGACCTATTTTGCATCTGACATGGCTTATCACAGACAAAAGCTTGACAGAGGCTATGACATGCTCATTGATATCTGGGGCGCAGATCATCATGGCTATGTTCCAAGGGTCAAGGCGGTCATAAAGGCATTGGGGCTTGACGACAAAAAAATGCAGGTGTTGCTTGTGCAGTTTGTAACACTTCTCAAAAACAATGAGCCAGTCTCCATGTCCACACGATCAGGTGAGTTCATCACCCTTAAAGAGGTGGTGGATGAGGTTGGAAAGGATGCAGCGCGTTTTATGTTCATGACCCGCAAAAGCGACAGCCATCTGGACTTTGACCTGGAGCTGGTAAAAAAACAGGGACAGGAAAACCCTGTTTACTATGTTCAATATGCCCATGCCCGCATTGCAAGCATCCTGAGAACCGCACAACAGGAACTCGGAGTTGACATCAGCGCCGAACCTGATCTGAATCTCCTGAATACTCCGGAGGACATGAAAGCACTCAAGACACTTGCTTTTTTTGGCGATGTAATAGAAGAAAGCGCATTGACACTTGAACCGCACAGAATAAGTTACTATCTTACAGAGCTTGCGGGTCAATTTCATTATTATTATACAAAAAATCGTTTTCTCGGGATAGAATCGGAAATTTCGCTGGCAAGGCTTTGGCTGGCATCTGCCATAAAACAAACCCTCGAAAAAGGATTATGGCTTCTCGGGGTATCAGCCCCGGAAAAAATGTAGGAGGGAAGTTCCAAAAATTACCCTTTTGTCCAATGGTTGCGTTTTTATTAACTGAAACTGCCTCGCCATTGAACGAAATTTCTGTTTTTTGGAGCCTCACCTCCAGTGGAGGCAAAAAAAGATCTTGCCAGACAGCAATTTTGCTTGTTAACAATAAAGCTGATTTTAACAGGCAGGATGTTTTTTCTGTCTGCTTGACCCTGCCTTCAAACAAAAAATCTTCAAGGCTGTCAAGCAATCTGCTCAAGCCAACTTGCAGGAGACATACATGAAAAAAATACAGTTTCAGATGGGAATCGGCGGACTGATTGCAATTTTTGTTGCACTCGTATGCGTACTTTTGTGGGCATTTGTTCTGGGGTTCTGGGCAGGCAAAAAAATAGGGGTAAAAAATGTTCCATCTATATCTCCTGTTGTACAGCAACAACCTGCGGTAGCTACTCCAGTTTTACCTGAACCTGAACCTGAACCCAAATCAACGCTGCCTGTTTCTCCTATTCCAGTTGAGCCTGTGATAGCGCCTCCGGAACAAAACCAAAAACCACATGTCACAGCCAACGATCTTGAAAAACTGATGCTTCCCAGCGTGGCCCAGATTGAGCCAGACAAACCACCTGTAAAACAAACGGAATCTCCTCCCCCCCCTGCAAAGGCTGCTATTGCACCTGTATTGCCTGCGCCCAAAAAGGAACCTGCGCCTGCAAAACCCAAAGAACCTCAAGGCAAAAAGGATACTACTGTAACAACCACCAAGCCCGAGCCAAAACAAGTGACTATTGCCTCAGCTACTGCCCCAAAAAACAAAACAGAACCAGCGCCACCAGCCCCAAAGCCCCAAAAAGAACCTGATAAAACAGGTAAATTCACGCTACAGGTAGCTGCCTTCAAGGAAAAGGCTCAAGCTGAGGCTGAATTAAATAAATGGAAGGCCAAAGGCTTTAGCGGCTCATACAAAGAGGTTAATCTTGGCAATAAAGGGACATGGCTCAGGGTATTTATTGGCTCCTACAACAGCGAGGATGAGGCAAAAAAAGCCCAGTTGACCTTAGCTTCACAGCACAAGGTGCAGGCAATGATTACAAAAAAATAAGGAAGCGCCTTGATCCGTAAAGCCAGCATCAGCGACATTAAAATAATCCACTCAGGTCTTACCCATTTTTCATCTAAAGGGCTGCTACTTTCCCGTTCCTTAAGCGAACTCTACGATCAAATCCGGGATTTTGCTGTCAATGAAGAAGAAGACGGAACCATCTCCGGTTTTGTCGCCCTGCACATTGTCTGGGATGACCTTGCAGAGATACGTTCCCTCGCTGTCATGGACAGGTTTCAAAAAAAAGGCATCGGCCGAAACCTTGTGCAACATTGCATTTCTGAGGCAATAACCCTTGGCTTGTACAGAATCTTTACCCTTACATATCAGCAAGTTTTCTTCCAAAAACTTGGCTTTTTATTAATAGACAAATCAAAACTGCCTCACAAAGTATGGGCAGACTGCGTCAAATGCCCAAAATTTCCTGACTGCGACGAGTCTTGCCTGATTCTGGAGCTGTAAACCCTGGAGACATAAAAAATGTTTCAAAACATGATTCAAAAGGTGTTCGGCACAAAACACGAACGCGAACTTAAAAAACTTAAGCCAACTATTCAGCATATAAATGAGCTGGAAAAAGAGACCTCAGCGCTTGACGACCAAACCCTAAAAAACAGAACTGTCCTATTCAGGGAGCGCATTGAAAAGGGGGAAACGCTTGACAGCCTTTTGCCCGAAGCATTTGCCACAGTACGAGAGGCTGCCAAGCGCGTACTCGGCATGAGACAGTATGACGTTCAGCTTATTGGAGGCATCACACTGCATCAAGGGAAAATAGCTGAGATGAAAACGGGCGAAGGCAAAACTCTTGTGGCAACTCTGCCAGTATATCTGAATGCGCTTACAGGGCGAGGCGTCCATGTTGTCACTGTTAATGACTACCTCGCGAAAAGAGACTCTGAATGGATGGGCCAGGTTTATCGCTTCCTTGGCATGGATGTGGGGGTAATCATCCATGGACTGGATGACTATCAGCGCAAGGCCGCCTATGCAGCGGATGTTACCTACGGCACCAATAATGAATTCGGCTTTGACTTTCTCAGGGATAATATGAAATTTTCCATTGAGGAAATGGTGCAGAGAAAGTTTTACTATGCCATTGTAGATGAAGTTGACAGCATCCTCATTGACGAAGCCAGAACCCCTCTCATAATCTCAGGTCCATCAGAAGACTCAACAGATCTTTATTATAAAATCAACCAGATCATACCTCCGCTTAAAAAAGACACTCACTATACAGTTGATGAAAAAGCAAGAAGCGTTCTTCTCACGGAAGATGGGGTGGCAAAGGTTGAAAAGCTCTTAGGCATCTCAAATCTCTACGATCCAATGGAAGCAGAAAAGCTTCACCATGTACACCAGGCATTAAAAGCGCATGTACTATTTCAAAAAGACGTGGACTACATTGTAACGGATGGACAAGTCATCATAGTTGATGAGTTTACAGGCAGAACCATGCCTGGCAGACGCTACAGCGAGGGACTGCATCAGGCCCTTGAGGCAAAGGAAGAGGTAAAAATCGAAAGCGAAAACCAGACATTAGCCTCTATAACCTTCCAGAACTACTTCAGAATGTATGAAAAACTCGCTGGCATGACAGGCACTGCTGAGACTGAAGCTGCTGAATTTTACAAAATATACAAGCTTGAGGTGCTAAGCATCCCAACACACAACCCGATGATCAGACTTGATCATCCTGACCTGGTTTTCAAGACTGAACGGGAAAAATTTGAGGCGGCAGCAAAAGAAATTGCAGAACTTCACAAAAAGGGACAGCCAGTGCTGGTTGGCACCACAAGCGTTGAAAAATCAGAACATCTGGCCAAAATGCTCAACAAAATGGGGGTTCCCCACGAGGTGTTAAATGCCAAACAACACGAACGCGAGGCAGAAATAATCGCCCATGCAGGAGAAAAAGGCAGGGTAACAATTGCAACCAATATGGCTGGCAGAGGCACAGATATCATGCTCGGAGAAGGGGTAACAGGGGTAGGAGGCCTTCATATACTTGGCACAGAACGTCATGAGTCCAGACGTGTTGACAATCAGCTCAGGGGCAGAGCCGGCAGACAGGGTGATCCCGGTTCATCTCGATTTTATCTTTCACTTGAAGACGATCTGCTGAGGATATTCGGAGGCGACCGGATAAAGGCGCTTATGGAAAAAATGGGGATGGAGGAAGGTGAGCCCATAGAACATCCAATGCTTACCAAGGCCATTGAAAATGCCCAGAAAAAGGTCGAAGCCCATAACTTCGAGATTCGAAAACACCTTCTCGAATATGACGACGTGATGAACCAGCAGAGAAAGGTGGTATATTCCCTAAGACGCCAGATACTTGCCGGCGAAGAAATAGCAGATGAAATAACTACATATCAAAATGAGATCATTGAAGAACTTGTGCCTGCTTATTCAGATGAAAAGACCGATCCCTCTGAGTGGGATCTCAAAGGGCTGTCAGAGAGACTTGTTGGCCAGTTTGGCATGCAGATCGCCCTTGACCATCAGGGAATGACTCAGAAAACGCTTCAAGATAGCTTGACCAAGTCATTTCAAGAGGCTTATAGCGTGCAGCAACAAAGATTTGGCCCTGAAGACATGAAACACCTAGAACGCTATGTGCTTCTCCAAAATCTTGATGCGCTCTGGAAGGAACACCTCCTGAATATGGATCATCTGAGAGAGGGCATTGGACTCAGGGGCTATGGGCAGAAAGATCCGCTTCAGGAATACAGAAAAGAGGGTTTTAACCTTTTTGCCAACATGATCAAGACTTACAAATGGGAAACCATGAGCATACTCTTCAGGGTAAGACCAGTAAAACAGCTAAATGTGGAGGAAATGGAGGCAAAGCGCAAACAGGAACAGACCCAGCGCCTGAATTATAGCCACGGAGGAGAGGAAACAGGCAAAAGACCACAGGCAAAAAGGCCGAATAATCAGGTTGGCAGAAACGAACCCTGCCCATGTGGAAGCGGCAAGAAATACAAAAAATGCTGCGGCAAGATTACCTGACGACAACATGTTCGGAAAAAAACAAAAGGATACGATTGCGAAAGGCGAGACTCGAACTCGCATGGATTGCTCCGCTGGATCCTAAGTCCAGTGCGTCTGCCAATTCCGCCACTCTCGCATGTAAGGTTTTTCAATTTATACGAGTTCTTAAAAACGTCAAGAATAACTTGAGGGAGGTTCCAAAAATTGCCCTTTC
This sequence comes from Desulfobulbus propionicus, assembly GCA_020722285.1. Classification (GTDB taxonomy): domain Bacteria; phylum Desulfobacterota; class Dissulfuribacteria; order Dissulfuribacterales; family DYLC01; genus DYLC01. The sequence goes on from DYLC01000071.1 coordinate 9,941, forward strand.
GCTCAACGGCTGCGTTGCT
>DYLC01000072.1 GCA_020722285.1 Desulfobulbus propionicus
AAATTTTTTTTGAGACATTGACTCCGGGAGCGCAGAACCAAATGGCAGAAAGCCGGCCTCAACCCTGATTTTATTTACCCTGGGCTCACATACAACAATTCCAATCTGGCTCCACATAAATTTTGCCTTACCGGGAGTGGTTTGAGTTGTTTCGATTTTGATGCAATACATTCCCGCATAACAATTGTAACCAAAATTTTTTCCTTTATGCAATTTCCACTTCAGCAGGGGTTATAACCTCGTTTGTTTTCTGATTTGCAATATCCGGCAGTGTTATCCTGGAAAAACGCCAGCCTGGATGCAGGACTATCCCGCGATATGGCGGCTTTCCCTTGATCTTGCCGACAAGTTTTATTTTTGCAGGGTCGAAATCACTGTCAACCTCCACCTCACTTCCTTCCGGCGCATCTATTACAGGCAGGATGCCAAGGTATCCTTTTAAGGCCTCGCGGCACCCGCTATGTACCTGTCTTGCAGCAGCTCCTATCTGTGCATCTTCAAATTGCTCGATATCTTCCTGTAAAAAATCTACAAACCTTCCTTCCTTTTGTAAAATTGTCAGAAGTTGACATACAGCTACTTTGGGATCAACCTGAGGCGCCTCCTGAAAGTCTTCCACAAAAGCTGTTCTTTGTATGGTTTTTTGATTTTTTTTCTCCAGTTCCTGCTCGTCTGCCTTTTGTATTTGATTTTGCTGTACAGGTTGTTCAGAGGAGACTTGTTCAATCTGGAGAGAGCCTGCTCTTTCTGAGGCTTGTAGTCGCGAGCCTACATGCCAGTTTAAAAAAAATGCGCACAGAGGGCCTGATGCAGTTACAGCCATTGCAAGATAGCGGGGCAGGTCACCTTGCGCAGAGATGATCGAGGCTATGCCGAGGGCTGTTACAACTCCAGCACAGACCAATGAGCCGTTTCGGATAGCAGTTTTTATGTAGGTTATTTCCACTGTGGTTCTCCTTTGTTATCTGCTCGTAACTATTCAGCAGATGGGGTGCTGCTGGATAGTTACCAATGTAGTAGTTTAAATAGCGCCTACAATTCAAGCCATATGACTATTGACATCGTTTTTGCTTATCAACTAAAACCAGTCCACCTTTAGAATATTTTCCCGTGCATTGGCCTTTGTCACAACCACCTGCATATCTTCATCTGTAAAGTGTACCTCCCCTGGACGTCGTGGAAGTTCAACTGTCAAGAGTAGATCAGAGAGTACTGCAAGTGTTTTGAAATGTGAGGTCTCAAGTATCCATGCGTTGAATGTTTTGCCCACAGCCCCTTCGAGATATTTCAGTGTCCAGTAGCGGTTTCTTGTCTGTGTAACTGCCGAGGCAGAGGTAAGCCCGGTTTTTAGCAACATAGAGTGTTTATCAAGGTCATTTTTTGTAAAAATAGGTTTGTGATAGCTTAAAAAGCTTGTGATCTGCTGCTGCATGAGCAGGTCAAGGCCGCGCCTCAGAGGTGATGTCACTGTAGTATATGCATTCAACCCAAGACCACTGTGGAATCCTGGGGTAGTGTCAAGTATTCCTTTTGAAATCAGACGTCTCTGCCTGTAGTTTAGTTTCAGATTTTTTGTTGTACCTTTGAAGAGTCTGTCCCTCGGCGGTGGTTGGGATCTGAAAAGCGCTGGAAGTTTGTGTTTTACAAGAAAATCAGCGGCAATCTTGTTTGCCAGCACCATGCACTCTGAGACTAAAAATCTTGCAGGACCTATATGCTGCAATTGAACTGTTGGTTTTCTGTTTGAGACTGTAATGGAGAGTTCAGGCAGTGGAAGTGGCAGCGCGTGATTTTCTATGCGATTTCGCTCAAGCGCATCACAAAGGCAGTAAAGCTTATGAAAAAGGTTATCGTTGGCGTTGAGCATGACATCCACTTCATCATAGGTGAATCGTTTTTTTATCACAAGCTCGGTCTGCTTAATACTGGTGTCAAGCACCTTGAACTTGTTGTCGAGGCGTGCTGTAAATGTAAGGCATTTTCGAGGTTCGCCTTGTTTTAAACTGCCAATATCTGAAGAAATAACCTCCGGAAGCATTGGTATGTAAAGATCTGGCAGATAGATGCTGGTTGCGCGGCTCAATACCTCATTAAATAACGGCGTATCAGGAGGTATCCGATACCCAATGTCCGTGATGTGGACTTGTAGTTCAAATCCATCCGGCAAAATCCTAAACGACAGCGCATCGTCAATGTCTTTTGTTTCAGCGCTGTCAATAGTGAAGATGTCTCCATCAAGAGACAGGCGCGACGCGTAATCTGCTACAGATACGATACCATCTGCCTGCTTTTCCAGTTCAGCTTCAAATGTTGCGGTAATGCCATGAATTTTCAGTTCAAGATTTTCATCTTCATCCCAAAAGCCTGCCTTTACCAAGGTGTAAAAAGGGGCAAAGGGGCTTGAAATGCCTGCCTTTTTGAAAAGCTCCCTGACAAGAGGGGTGTGTTCTGACTCCTCCTGGCGAATGCATACATCCTCAAGCGCCTTTTTCAGAAAGCTCAGGGTTTCGTCGCTGATATCAGCAGCTTCACTGCCATGCCATAGGCTTTTAACCCACAGCGCTCCATCTGCTATCCTGCGTTCATAAAGCTCTCTGGCTGCCCTCTGTTCCATCAATTTTTCAATGGTATCCTGGGATGAAGCCACTATTGCGCCTGCCCTGTATCGAAAATGGATGCGTTCGGATATAACAGCCCGTATCAAGGCTGCTTCCTGATCAGGCGTGGTTTCCCCACTAAAGGCAAGGCCGGTGAGTTCTTCGGAAGACCATATCTCTTTTTCTTCGTTGACAAGCTCCCAGAGTTGTGGGAGGTCAATCTGTTTTTTGAGCAAATCTCTTGTCTCATAGATTTTAGCAAGACTGTTCAGGCAAGCTGTTTTTGACCCTGTATCAATTTTTTGCCTTGAGATATGGGTGATTCTGCTATCTGAGAGCACAAGCTCCCTGTCCAGATGGGTAATCGCACGGCATTTTCCACCCTTTGAGCCAAGGCTTGCAGCGCACACAAAACGATTGTCATCCAGGAACTCGACGACCTGACCTGTCTGTATTTCCATGATTAAAGTTTGATAGTCTCGTAAAAAATTAAAAAGTTAGATGGCTAAGTAAAAAACTTCAGATGCAAGGTGCACAAATCCTGAGGAAAGTAGGGGCAGGTATAATACCTGCCCCTACTTTCCTATACGATACAGTTACGAAGGATGCAGCGCAAGATAGCAGCAGTTGGGCAGATGAAGACTTATTACGATGCCACCAAGTTTATTGCTGGGAATTATTAAGCAGTCCTGATGTAGCTTTTTTAAGCCCGAACTCTGCAAGCTGGGATGCAGTAAGCCATTTCAAGCCTTTTTCCTTGTAGAGGTCAGCATGCAATAGGTTTTCTGTTAAAGGTGCCTGGGTTTCGTCAAAAGCAAAACGCCACAAAATTGCGCCATCAGAAACCCTGATCAACGTCATTGAAAAGGCTACTGAAGCCGGTTTTTTCACAGAGTATGAGGAGCCTTCTCTTTCTTCAAATCTGTAAAGGCGGCTGTAGAGCACAGCTTCTGCGCCAAGTTCATGCCCAAACTCCTGAAGCAATCTGAGTTGGGAAGTCCTGATATTAGCCTTGAGCATGGAGTGCATAAAGCCTATACAATGTCCCTCTGCCACCTGCTTGAACCTTTTGTCATCCTTTAGAAAGTCCAGCAACAGCCTTGTAGCCTCTGCCTGTGCGTCCTGGCTTACCTCATAGTCAACATCGTAGGTTGTATCGCTTAGTGTGCATGTTATTTTATTCTGTCCGGGCTTTATGGATGCCCTGTCCACTGGCAGGACTGCAATACTCGATGGCAGGTTTATTGCCAGATCATCCTTTTTCTGCATTCCAAGGAAACCTGAGCACGACATGCACATTGTGGCGATAGCTGTCAGCAAGATATAATTAAAAATATTTTTCATTTTATAAAGTCCCTTTAGTTGACATTACTGAATGTTGAAGCCTTGGATCAATACTTGAGGCCTCGTCAAGCGCCTTTCCAAAGGCTTTGAAAGCGGCTTCGGCCATGTGATGTGTATTTTTGCCATAGGCAACCTGAATATGAAGGGTTAGTCCTGCATTGACTGTCACCGCCCTGAAAAATTCCTCAATGAGCTCCAGGTCAAAATCACCAATCTTGGTAGCAGGAAAAACAGCGTTGAATACAAGATATGGGCGCTTGCAGATATCTATAAAGACATGAGCAAGACTTTCCTCCATCGGCACAGATGCCCTGCCATAGCGTTTAATGCCTTTCATGTCACCAAGCGCCTGTGAAATGGCCTTGCCAAGCACAATGCCAACATCTTCAACTGTATGATGGAAGTCAACATGAATATCCCCGTTTGCATGGAGCCTCATGTCAAAAAGACCATGCGCAGCAAACAGTGTCAGCATGTGGTCAAAAAAACCGATGCCTGTATTGATTTCAACAGATGAAGTACCATCAAGCTTGAAGCAAAGCTGGATGTCTGTCTCTTTTGTGGTTCGGGTTATCTCTACTTCTCTCATGGTCAAGGCCTTACATAGTAAAACCCGTTTGCCTGATACTCAGCAAGCGCTCTGATGCCTGCTGGAACAGTCTTGAAAAATTCCGGCAGTCTGCCTGTAGGGATTTCGAACTTTTTCAAGGCATTTTCACAGATAAATATCTCGCCTCCATCCAGCACAATCTGTTTCAGTTTGTCAAACAGTGGTCTGTCGCAGGCAGTACATCGTGTGACTGCATCTGCATTGGCTATCATGACCATTGTAAATTCCTCACCTTCTTTACGGGATTTCAGAAAATTGACGGCATTTGTAGCAGCAGTATCCCATCTGGATGCCTCTGCGACATGTATCAAAAGCTTGAGCATAATTTGACTCCTTTTTAAAATCGGGTAACTATTCAGCAGCGCCCCATCTGCTGCGTCATCTGCCTGCTAATATGCAGGCAGCACACTATACCCCTGTATGTTGAGGCATTTTCAGCCGACAAACAACGCAGCCATCGGGCAAAAGAGCAATTTCTGGAACTTCCCTATAGGCTCATTCGTGGATCCAGTGCATCTCTCAGTCCTTCACCCAGAAGGTTGTACGCCAGGACAGCTATCAGGATGGCAATGCCTGGAAACACTGACAGCCACCATGCTACCTCAATGAATTCTTTGCCTTCAGTGAGCATGTTGCCCCAGCTTGGCATGGGCGCTTGTACTCCTATGCCAAGAAAGCTGAGGGCGCTTTCAGTCAGTATGGCAGACCCTACACCCAAAGTGGCTGTAATCAGCACAGGAGCCATGGCATTAGGCAGAATGTGGAAAAAAGCTATCCGCAGGTTAGATGCCCCAGCCACCCTGGCTGCCAGAACAAAGTCTCTTTCCCTGAGGCTTAAAAACTCCGCCCTCACAAGCCTGGCTACGCCCATCCAGCCTGTAAGTCCAATGACTGCCATGATGTTGATAATAGAAGGCTCAAGAAAGGCAATTACTGCCATGATAAGAAATATGCTTGGAAAACAGAGCATGATATCCACAAAGCGCATAATTGCACTGTCAGCAATCCCCCCATAGTAGCCTGCGATTGCGCCGAGCGTAACTCCGACTATTATGGCTATGCCAACTGCCACAAAGCCCACAAGAAGAGATATGCGGGCGCCGTAAACAAGCCGCGAAAAACAGTCTCTGCCAAGGCTGTCTGTACCTAACGGATGAGACAGAGAGGGAGGCGCAAGCACCTCCTCTGTGTTGATCCTGTCAGGTGGCACGATCGCGAAAAGAGGGGCAAAGGCAGAGACAATACAAAGGGCTGAGACAATCCAAAAGCCTGTCATCGCCAGTTTGTTTTTCCTGAATCTTTTCCACCACACCTTGCAGCAACTCCTTGTAACCTTTAATCGTAACTATCCAGTATAATGCCGAAAACGAACGAAAACCACCGCACTGTAACTATTCAGCAGTGCCCCAGATGCAAGGAAGAGGCCTGCGAAGTGTGCTACCTGCACATGAGCAGGCCGATGACACAGCAGATGGGGTGCTGCTGAATAGTTACCTTTAATCTTCTGTCCAGCCCGGCTTGATCTGAAGCTCTGCAAGCTGCATGTGGCTCACCTGCGAAGGCGCCTGTGTCAACAGACATTGCGCCTTGGCATTTTTTGGAAATGCCATCACGTCTCTGATGCTGTCCATGCCGGCCATAAGCATTACAAGCCTGTCAAGGCCGAACGCAATCCCTCCGTGAGGAGGAGCTCCAAACTCAAGGGCTTCAAGCAGGAATCCAAATTTATCCATAGCCTCTTCATCAGAGATTGCCAGGGTTTTGAAAAGCCTGTTCTGCACAGGCTGCTGGTGTATACGGATGCTCCCTCCACCTATCTCAATGCCATTTAAAACAAGATCATAAGCCCTTGCCCTCACTGCTAACGGATTAGTCTCCAGAAGAGGAATATCTTCTTCCTTTGGTGACGTGAACGGATGATGCACAGCTACGTACCTGCCCTGGTCTGAGTCATACTCAAGGAGCGGGAAGTCTGTGACCCATAAAAAACTGAGCTGGTCTGGCTTGATAAGTTTGCACCTGCGTGCAAGCTCAAGCCTTAACTCTCCAAGTACCTTGCATACAACCTCTTTTACGTCTGCTCCGAAAAACAGGATGTCTCCAGGTCTTGCGGACATCTTTGCAAGAAGAGTTGTTTTTTCTGCCTCTGTAAAAAATTTGGCAATCGGAGATTGAAGCGTTCCATCTCCCTTGATCTTGACCCAAGCCAGACCTTTTGCCCCAAGGGAAACTGCAAACTCGGTAAGTTCATCCAGCTCTTTGCGGGAAAGGCCTCCCATATCTTTGGCATTGATTGCCTTAACTACGCCGCCTGAACTAGCTGTCTGTTTGAATACGCTGACCCCGCTTTCCTTTGCGATATCAGAGAGGTCCGTTATCTCAAGACCAAAACGCATGTCAGGCCTGTCAGTTCCAAAGCGATCCATTGCCTCCTGATAGGTAAGCTGCATGAAAGGGGTTGTGAGTTTCTTTTTGAGTGTGTTGCTGAAAACAGTGGAGATCAGTCCTTCCATCAGGTCAATAATGGTGGCCTCGTCCACAAATGACAACTCCATGTCAAGCTGTGTGAATTCAGGCTGTCTGTCTGCCCTGAGGTCTTCATCCCTGAAACATTTTACAATCTGGTAGTAGCGCTCAAGCCCTGAGATCATAAGCACCTGCTTGTAAAGCTGAGGTGATTGGGGAAGGGCATAGAAATGGCCAGGATTGAGCCTGCTTGGAACAAGATAATCCCGCGCCCCTTCAGGTGTGCTTCTGGTCAGCATCGGTGTTTCAATTTCGAGAAAGCCATTGTCGTTGAGGTAGCCCCTCATGGCCTGACAGACCTGATGTCGCAGAGTGATATTTTTTACCATTTGAGGCCTTCTCAGGTCAAGATAGCGATATTTGAGTCTTAAACTTTCAGATATATCTTCGTCTTCATCCATTGGAAAAGGTGGTGTTTTTGATGTGTTCAGGATAAAAAGTGCGTTTGCCATCACTTCAATGGCCCCTGTTTTGAGTTTAGGGTTCTCCATGTCTTCAGGACGTTTGCAGACCACGCCGTTTATTGCGATGACATACTCACTTCTGAGTCCATGCGCCTTTTTATGTACGCTTGCGTCCGTTTCAGGGTTGAAAACCACCTGGGTAACGCCTTCTCTGTCTCGCAGGTCCACAAATATCAAACCGCCATGATCACGTCTTCTCATTACCCATCCCATCAGGGTCACATTTGCCCCGATATTCGCCTCATCAAGCATATTGCAGTGATGTGTCCTTTTAAGGCCTTGTAGTGAATCCATTTTATCCTCTTGTGTTGTTGAAAGTTTCTTTTTTAGCGCACAACTGTTGTTTGATTTCCTGAGCCAAGTCGTTGAAGCTGATTTCTATCTGCTCGTGATTTACAAGGTGTTTTAACACGGCCTTTTTCCTGGCAATTTCATTGTCTCCAATGATCAAGGCCGCAGTTGCCTTGAGTTTGTCTGCCATACGCATGTGCGCCTTGAGTCCTTTTTGTTCATAAGGCGCATAGACAGAAAGCGTCTCTCTCAGGGGCGGCAAGAGCGAAAGTGCAAGTCTTTTTGCCTCTTCTCCCATATAAATCAGGTAAAGATCTATGGCCTGTTCCCAGGCATCTTCTTCCATGAGCATCATCAGTCTCTCTGCCCCGATTGCCATGCCAACGCCCGGAATATCGTCTCCCCCCATGTCACGCACAAGCCCATCATATCGTCCGCCGGCAGCCACAGTAGCCTGTGCCCCAAGGTCTGTTGCCACGAGTTCAAATGTGGTCTTGACATAATAATCCAGTCCCCTGACAAGATGAGGGTTTAAGATATATGGGATATTGAACTGGTTAAGATGGTCTCTGACCTGGGAAAAGTGCTGGACGCAGTCCTCGCAGAGGTAATCCTTCAGGAGAGGCGCATCCTTAAGGGCAGCCTTGCAGTGTTCGTTTTTACAGTCAAGCACCCTGAGGGGATTTGTTTCAGCCCTTCTCCTGCAGTCGTCACAGAGGGTTTCTTTTATCTTTTCAAGGTATTTTAGAAGATTTTCCCTGTGGATTGGTCTGCAAAGCCTGCAACCAAGGGAGTTGAGTTCAAGGTTCAGCCTGTCCTGAGATACAAACTCACGGATAATCTGCCATGCAAGGCATATGATTTCAGCGTCGGCGACAGGTGAAGCCGAGCCGATTACCTCTGCATCAAACTGGTGAAACTGTCTGAGTCTGCCTTTCTGTGGCCTTTCCCTTCGAAACATAGGGCCAAATGTAAAGAGTTTCAGTACAGGGTGTTGTTTGTAAAGATCATGCTCAACAACAGCCCTTATGACCCCTGCTGTAGCCTCTGGCCGAAGTGACAATAGTTCATCATTTCTGTCCAGAAATGTGTACATTTCCTTTTCCACGATGTCTGTGTGTTCACCGATGCCACGGGTAAAGACTTCGTTTTTTTCAACAAGAGGCAGACGTATCTCTTTGAATCCAAAACGTAAAAATTTTGTTCGCGCCACATCCTCAATCTTGCGCCATCCAGGGGCTTCCTGTTCGAGGATATCCTTGAACCCCCTGACTGCTGTTATCTTTTGACTCACTTTAATTTCCTGTTTGTGATGTTTGTTTTTAAATATGAGGCGCCTTTTGGCGCTCATCATGATGAAAATTCCAAAAAATTGCCATGCTACCCGATAGCTATGCAGCCATTGAGCGAAATAGCAATTTGGGAAATCTCCATTAAGACAAACCTGTATATTTGCCAGTCACCATCAGCAGGCGCAAGCCTTGTTTTTTTATGTCCTGATTTTTCGAGGCAGTAACCGGTCTGGCGTTTTTGGTAAAAGCAGCAGTTAGTTGCAGGACAGCTCCTCATCCACAACCCTGCCATTTTCAAAGGTCTTGACAAGTATGCAGCGTTGGTTGTCTTTGTGTCTTGGCGTTGCCTCAACCCGTTGCCAGCCATTGGATGTCTGGCGTTCGTAAACAACAGGTCTGTTTGCAGAGCGTGCTTCATAGGCGGCTTTTTTTGAAACTTCAGCCATACTGCCTCCTGCCACAGCGCCAAGAGCTGCGCCTATCGCAGCTCCTCTCCAGGGATTGCCCTTGTCTAACAGGGCGCCTGCTGTTGCTCCTACCACACTTCCTACAGCAGCCCCTTCATAATTGGACTGGGTTGGTTGGGCGCAGGCTGTGAGTAATTGCAGTATAGATGCGCTTAAAATGTATGTTATAATCATTTTGGTGGTAATCTTTAATTGCTTGTCAAACATTTTAATACCTCCCTTAAGGTTGTCTGTATTTTTGTAGGGTGATTCCAAAAAAGGCGCTAATTAATCAACAGGTAAACCACCGGCTCTGCCGGTGGA
>DYLC01000073.1 GCA_020722285.1 Desulfobulbus propionicus
AGGAATATCGTCAATTATGAGTGGGAAAAGGTCTGAACAAAAATGGACGGGCTTGCAAGCCCGTCCAGGTCAGTCATCAAATCAGCATCAGCAAAAGGCAGACTAAGTATTTTTGCATAAATTTTTATAAAGTGGCGAGGTGGTGCAGATACCTGACCATGACCCTGTCTGTTTATGCCGCGCTCCTGTAAATCTGGGCACAAAAGCTATAATGTCCCCTATCTTGCCAGAGAAATGGCGAGTTTTACTGCGCCAAGCCCAAGCAGTATGTTTCCAAAGAGATTCAAGGCGGCATAGAGCCAGTTTTCATTCTGCATGAACATGTCTGTTTCCCATGCAAGGCTTGAAAATGTGGTGAAGGAGCCAAGAAAGCCTACCACCATAAAAAGTCTCCAGTGATCGTCGAGCAGGTATCTATGGATTGCATACATAAAAAAGAAGGCAATCAGAAACGAACCTGTTACGTTTACGAGTAAGGTCCCAAACGGAAAAACAGGGGCAAAGAGACGCACCACTGTAAGGTTTACCAGATAGCGGGCAACAGCCCCTGAAAAACCGCCTATGCCAACAATTAAGAGTTTGATGAGTGGACTGAACATTGGTATTATTCAACCTTCTTTTGAGAGTGGTTTCAAAACTTCTATTTTTTGAAACTACCCTTGATAACTAACTATCAGGATGTCCCAAAAAATAGCAATTTTTGGAACCTCCCTATCAGGATACCACATTATGCAACCCCAGGCATCACACAACCTGCGACACCCATACTTTGATAGCTACTATATCTTTTCGCTTTTAAGAAAGGCAGGGCTCATAACCCAGGAAAAAATAGATGAAATCAGCCCTAAACTCGTGGTTGCCAGGCGAAAAGGCATAGATATTGTTCAGTGGCTTGTCTCACTCAAGCTGCCCAGAGGTTCTGACACCCAGACCATCCTGGAAGAGCCTGATATCTTGGAGCTGATTGCCAGGGACAAGAACTGGGGGTTCAGGCGTCTTGATCCACTGAAATTAGACATGGATGTGGTCACAAAGACAATCCCTGCTGGCTTTGCCAAAAAACGTCTTGTAATCCCGATTGCCTGGCATGAAAACACAGTGGAGCTTGCCTGCTATGACCCGCTTGATCCCACGTTGCTTGAAGACCTGGAAAAGGCCACTTCAGCATCTAAAACCCTTGTGGTGGCGTCTAAAAGCGATATCGAGAGGGTAATAAGCGAATTTTTTGAGTTCAAGCGTTCTGTATTGGCTGCGGAATCAGCGCTTTACAACCCGGATGCAGTGGACATCTCCAACCTGGAGCAGTTCATAACACTTGCAAGCCCTGATGCTATTACCTCTGAAAAACATATTCAGCGCGCGGTTGATCATCTTTTGCAATATGCCTTGAGTGAGCGTGTAAGTGATATTCACTTTGAGCCGCGCAGAAACGAGACCGTGGTAAGGATGAGGATTGATGGCAGGCTCAATATAGTTTACAGGCTGCCCAAGGTAGTGCATGAGGCTGTGATCACGAGGTTGAAGGCCCTTTCACGGCTGGATATTGCGGAAAAGAGAAGGCCGCAGGATGGCCGCATGAAGATAGGCTGGAAGGGTGAGGAGGCAGAGATCAGGGTGTCAACCGTGCCGGTATCGTTTGGCGAAAAGATGGTGCTCAGGCTTCAGAGTGCGGATATCCTTTTCAGAAACCTGACAGAGCTTGGATTTGCCGATGTGGATCTCGAACGCTATAAAACTATTATCAGCAAGCCTTATGGCATGATACTCATGACAGGCCCCACAGGAAGCGGAAAATCCACCACGCTTTATTCTTCGCTCAGGCATTTGAGTTCCCCTGAAATCAACATTGTCAGCATTGAAGACCCTGTGGAGATGGTGCATGAGGAGTTCAATCAGATAGCAGTGCAGCCTGCCGTTGATGTGACCTTTTCAACGATCCTCAGAAACATCCTTCGCCAGGACCCTGATGTGATCATGGTGGGCGAGATACGTGATCTTGAGACAGCCCGTCACTCAGTTCAGGCAGCCCTGACAGGCCATATGGTGTTTTCCACTCTTCACACAAATGATGCGGCAAGCGCCATAACAAGGCTTAAAGACCTGGGACTTGCGCCGTACCTCATTGCCTCTACGCTTCTTGGCGTGGTGGCGCAGAGGCTTGTTCGCATGATCTGCCCCTTTTGCAAGGAGGAACTGTTGATTTCAACGGATAAACTCAGGATACTTGGCTATCAGGGCAATGAAACACATCTTAAAATAGCTCGGGGAAAGGGTTGCGCACGCTGTCGCAACACCGGCTACTATGGCAGGATAGGCATCTATGAATTGCTGATAATTTCTGATGAAATCAGAAGGCTTATTCATGAGGATAAAAGCGAGGCGCAGATCAAGGTATCAGGAGTCAGGGAGGGCACCACAAGCCTTTCTTACGATGGCCTCAGAAAGGTTTTGCAGGGGATAACGACGCCTGATGAAGTGATGCAGGTGGCTTTAATATAATGGAAAAAGGAAACGGTAAAAAAACATGTTGAAATTTTTAATCCTGACTATGGCATCTTTTATGCTGTTACAATCCATCTGCCATGTGGCGAAAGCGCAGGACACACCTAACAGACCAGAGATGCGGGATACTGTGCCAAGAATTACTCTCCATGTCGTGCTTGACCCTGAAATGCAATTCATTGACGGTGTAGCCCATGTGCAAAATACTAAAAATGACGCCATGTTGATCAAGACGACAGGTATTGAGATAAAATCTGCAAGATTTGACGACAACCCTTCACTGACTGTGAACATAGAGCGGGACTTCCTTACAGCGCCTGCCTATTCACAACTGACTATCAGTTTTCAGAAAAAATTGCAGTCGCCTGCTGAGTTGTCCGGCAATTTTTCTGACGATGATTTTCTTGCGCTTACGGGGAATTGGTGCCCTGAAGCCGCGATACCTGCCCAGTATGATCTGGAGGTAACTGCACCTATGGAACTTACAGCCGTTTCAGAGGCCAACCAGATCAAAGAGCAGTGGGCAGAACGCAACAGGACCACAATATTTTATTTTCCATACCCGCGCTTTGCCCCTGCGCTTGTAATCGGAAAATATACCACTGAATCCATTACAGTTGACGGTATCACCCTGCAAACCTATTTCCTTTCGCCGGATAAAGGTCTTTCCGAGACCTATCTCAATAAAACAGCCCATTATCTCAATCTTTACAAAGGGTTGTTAGGCCGATATCCATTCAGGCGTTTTGCTGTGGTGGAAAATAAAGCTCCTACAGGCTTTGGTCATGCAACCTTCACGCTTCTTGGCTCGGATGTGCTGCGGTTGCCGTTCATTGCTGACACTTCTCTCGGTCATGAATTTGTCCACACTTGGTTTGGAAACTCTGTTTATGTTGACTACCAAAAAGGCAACTGGTGTGAAGGCCTTACGACTTACCTTTCAGATTATCTCTATAGTGACCTTAAACAGCAGGGTAAAGAGCACCGGAAGAGGATATTGACAGAGTATCAAAGTTATGTGCATGAGCAAAACGCCATCTCTGCCTCTGAATTTGTCTCACAGCAGGGCAGGGCGGCCCGCGCTGCTGGTTATGGCAAGGTGGCGATGTTCTTTTATATGCTCAGAACGGAGCTTGGAGATGAGGTCTTCTGGGGAGCTATCAGAAAGTTCATTGAAATGAATATGTTTATGGTCGCATCATGGGATGAGATTCGTATGGCGTTTGAGACGGTAGCAAAGAAGGATCTCTCTGTGACCTTTGAACAGTGGGTTAAACGAAATGATGCACCTGCGATTACTGTAAAGCCGACTGATAACCTCAATGTCCTTTCACCGTCTATAATTGTAGAGCAGATGACTGAAACGCCTTATGGCTTTTCCCTGCCGATCAGACTTCATACCCCGACAGGTGACAGGGATATTTCTGCTCAGATTACAGGCAAATCGCAGGAAATCGCTCTTGGCCCAGGGCTTGTCAATTCCATTACCATTGATCCTGATTACCATGTCATGCGAAAACTCGATGAGCTTGAGTTTGCGCCTGTGCTTGCCCGTCTTTTTGGCGCAGATAAAAAGGTGGCTGTTGTAAATGAAAGCGACATGTCAGTCTTTCAGCCTGCATTAAATTTTTTTAAGGTAAACGGGTTTGAGATAACAACTGCTGATACGACAAAGGTCATCTCCGATGCTGCCTCCGGCTATTCAATGCTTTTTTTGGGCAGGGCATGTTCTCAGTTTGCAAGGCTGACAGGTCAGCAGACTTATGAAACGCACGGCACAGGCATTGAAATATTTTCGCATCCCTTTTCAGAAACAGGTGTCATCGGCTGTTTCACCACCACAGAGCCTGCATATCTCGAAGGCATCATGCCCAAGCTTTCTCATTACGGCAAATACAGCATGTTGCAGTTTGAAGGCACAAAGAATGTAAAAAAGGAGATTGCCAGGACAAATGAAGGCATCAAGCTTGAACTGTCGCCACCTTTCTGGGCGATCACAGACTCTGGACGACAAGATTTTGCTGAGTTGATCAATAGGCTGAAGGCGTATCAGGTGGTGTTCGTGGGAGAGAAACACGATGATTTCAGCCATCACCTTGCGCAGCTTGAGGTCATCAGGGGCCTGAATGAAAAAGGTGTGTCCTTGGCGGTTGGCATGGAGATGTTTCAGCGGCCTTTTCAGGTAGCGCTTGAGCGATACATAAAAAAAGAGATATCTGAGCCTGAGTTTCTCAGACAGAGTGAGTTTCTGGGGCGTTGGGGGTATGATTATGCGCTCTACAGGCCGATTTTGAGCTATTGCCGGGAAAATTCCATCCCTGTTGTCGCCCTTAATCTGGAAAAGGAGGTCAGCCAGGAGGTAGGGCAAAAGGGGTTGCAGGATGTGCTTGCAACAGCTCAGGCAGACTTGCTCCCCAATTCCATAGACTGGTCAAACCTTGAGCAGAAAAAGTGGCTTGAGGAGATATATGCCCAGCATCCTCAGAATGAGATAAAGGACGCAGCAAGTTTTTATCAGGCCCAGATCATGTGGGATGAGACAATGGCTGAAACCATTGCTGAATACCTCAGAACCCACAGTGAAAAGCAGATGGTTGTGCTGGCAGGCATTGGTCATGTGGCAAATGGGTATGGCATCCCGCCAAGGCTGAAAAGAAGGCTTGGCAACAAGG
Source organism: Desulfobulbus propionicus (assembly GCA_020722285.1). GTDB lineage: Bacteria > Desulfobacterota > Dissulfuribacteria > Dissulfuribacterales > DYLC01 > DYLC01. Next base: position 5,175 of record DYLC01000073.1, read on the forward strand.
ATAATCTCGTTTTCACCATTGCGCCTGTAAGTCAGGGCTATCAGGAACATGAAGCAGGGGATGCGATACTGTTTGCTCCGCCTGTTGCTCCGCCTTTTTCTGCAAAATTGGGCATTGTTGCAGATGACAAAACGGAAAACGCTGTGGTTATCAAGGAAGTAATGCCTGAAAGCGTGGCTGACAAGGCAGGGCTTAAGGCAGGCGATACCCTTATGAAGGCTGACGGCATGGAGATCACAGGGATATTTGCCCTGAGATCAGCGCTTGTTCTCAAAAATGAAGGAGATGCCCTGCAACTTCAAGTCAAGAAGGTGGATGGGTCTGTAGAAGATAAGATGCTCGTCATGGAGGTCGTAAAATCCCCACATGGCAACATGGCGGGTGTTGTAAACAGGAATGGGATGCAAATCCCTCATAAAAAAGAAACTGACAAATAAAGTTGATGGGATCATAATCAATTTCAATAGACTTATCCAGAGACTTGGGCCAATACGTTTAATGGGCGTATGAAGCAATTCAGGCAGGTTCGAGTCCTGCCTTTGGCGCCATTAATATTTCTCCTCCGACCACATATCCATGGTAAATTTCAAGACCTTGTTCCTGCCCATCTCCTTTGCCTTATAGAGGGCTACATCAGCAAACTTTATCGCCTCCCAGAAATTTTGCGTATCAGCAGGAAATTCGCAGGCGCCTATACTAATTGTCTTCTGTATAAATCCGCCTGCTATCTTTACCTTTGACTCCTCTATTGTCTCCCTTATCTTCTCGGCTACACCGAGAGAATCTCCCTGCTTTATATCGATAAGCAATATCAGAAACTCCTCCCCTCCAAAACGAATAACAAGGTCTGATGCCCTTACGCTCTTTTTCATATTGCTTGCAGCCTCTTTCAGCACCATATCTCCCACATCATGGCCATAAACATCATTAGTCTGCTTGAAGAAATCCAGATCGCACATCAAAAGACCAAGTGTTGTTCCCCTTCTCAGGACACCTGCAACTAAGTTCTCAAAGCTCTCTTCGAGAAACCTCCTGTTATAAAGGCCCGTTAATGCATCCTTGAATGATGATTCCTTCAATGTCTTCATAAGGTGCTTTGCCTCAAGAACAGGCTGAACATCTGTTATATACTGCTTTGCCCTGCTTATCTTCTTCCTTATATCGTTTATATCGCATACGCCTCTTTTACCGCACACAAACTGAACAACCCCTCCAACATTGCCTCCGATCATTATAGGAATACACCAATGGATATTATTTACATCATCTATGTAATATTTACATATATTAGGATAGTCTTCCGATGAAACCATGTGTCCTGTCCTCTTTACCCTGCACAATTCACAATCCAGTTGGACATCCCTTTTACAATACAACTCTATACCTTCTGCTTCTGGTGGATACATTATCCTCATATTATTTTTACTGTTTGAGACTTCATATATGACACAATTACCAAAATCAAGGTCATCTATAAATATCTTTCCAAAGCGCATATAAATGTCTTCTATGGATTCATCCTCTTCTATTATTTTTTTAAAGGATGTCACATGCTCAATCGTATCCATCAATTTGTTGAATTCGTTGGATAACGTGCCGATCTCGTCCTTTGAAGCTACATCAAGCTTTTTAGTCAGGTCTATCTCACCAGACGACAATGCCTTTATCTGACCAATAATTGCCTTAATGGGCTTTGCCAGCGCATAGGATATGAGCATTCCAAAAATTCCGCAGAGTATTGCTGCAATGCCAAAGGCAAGGCTGATAAGGACTATGGCTATATTGAACCTGCTCTTTATTATGCTTGTAAATGTCCCCAATTCTTTGCCAATGCTTATTGCATATTCATTCAGTACAATTACCGTATCCCTTGTAAGGAGGTCATAATCTGCAAGCCTTTCTATCAACACATCCACATTTGTGCCGCTGAGCCTTTTCTCTGCCATCTCTGTAAGAATTTCTTCGAGCTGATCAGCCTTAACAATAACATCCTCTATAAATTTCCTTTTTTCAGCATCCTTTATTGGCACAACAATAAATTCATTGTAAAATTGGCCGGTACCTCTCGAATAATCATTTATATGCCCACCTGTCAGCAGTATCTTCAAATAAGAACGAGAGTCCTCCAACCGTGTCTTACCGTTGAGATAATTATTATTGACACTTTCCATGTTTTTATACAGGGCTATTTTATGGGCTGATATGCTTGCCCCCCTTAGCTTCCTTAGCACAATATTTATAGTCTTTTCCTGAGGTTCTATGACATCAACTATCATTTTGGACTTGGCGCTCATATCAAACATCGTAATTAATCCGATAGCAGATATCACTATAAGCCAGAACAGAGAGCCAAGGGAAAATAAAAGAAACTTCTTTCGGATAGAAAGATCGGTAAAGGTAAGAATGTTTAGAATTTTTTTAAGTATGTCGCTCATAGAAATTTTAACTTATATTTTTATATTTTTTATAATCATATAACTTGTGTAAAAAATAATCAAGAGGGAGGTTCCAAAAAATAGAGATTTTGTTCAATAGCAAGGCTTTTTTGGCTGAAAAGCACAGCATACTCCCTGTATGTGAGCATTTTCAGCCGAAAAATAACACAGCTATGCCCTGCGCCTTGCAATAAAAGGCAAGGCTTGGAAAGCTGAAGCTTGCGGGCAAAAGAACAATTTTTGGAACCTCCCAAGATTTTTTGAATTGATATATACGGAAAGAGCCGAAACCATCCCCACTCTTTGCCCATTAAAATCATAAATAGTCATTATTGGATTATTTGAGCCAATTGCAAAAGTAAAAATAAGGCCGAATTTATCCGTCGGTGCATGACGTGTTTGGTTTCTTTGACCTCTGACTTTTTAAGACCAGGCAAACCATTGACATGTTCCGTCAAAAGGCTAAAATGTTACCTTCCAAGTAACTTCAACTTCCAAGTAACTTAACTTAACTTGTTAAAATTGCGTATTTTTGATTTTCACTGGCAATTTTGGCAAAAATAGTCAAAAGTCACTTTATAATAAACTCCAGCCGCAGGCGGAGTGGATCACTAATTTCCATAACTTTTCATCAAAGTTACAAAAAAACAGGAGGCGCACATGTCCGGTAAGTCTGAACAGTTTCCCGCAGGAGAAAATCTCAGGCATGCCCTGCAGTGGATAGCTGAAACCATGTCCCTGCACCCTGAGAAGGGTAAAAAAGATATAGTATTTGAGGCAGAGTGTAAATTTGACCTCTCTCCCCTGGAGTGTGAGATACTTAATCAGAAGCTGATCAGTATTCATGCTACCTCATCAGGGTGTGAAGGATGAGTTATCCATTGTGTCGAGTGTGCTGCATAAATATGTTTCTGGTGGTTTTAAAGATATTACAGCGAAAAAAGCGTCTCAGCAAACAAGCAGGTAGGCAGGCATGAGCGTATTGTTCATTACATTTCTACCGCGTTAACTACAGGGAATCTCCAAAAATTGCCCTTTCACCCGCAATGGAAAATCAGCCATCGAACAAAAAATATTTTTGGGAACTTCCCTGATGTCACAAAAACGCACCTGTATCGCCCTCTTTACTAAATACCCTACTGAAGGCAGGGTTAAAACCCGTCTCATCCCTGCCTTTGGCGCTCAAACCGCCACAAAAATCCATAATTTTCTCGCAAAACGCACCATCAATACCCTTGCGCAGGCTGCCTCTCAAAATCCTAACCTTGATCTGCACGTCTTTTATGACGGAGCTGATCTGACTGCCATGCAGACATGGCTTGGAAGCGGGCTTTCATATCACAAGCAACATGGCAATGACCTCGGAGACAGGCTTTCAAACGCCATGAATGCCCTGTTTGCAGAAGGCTATTTGAGCATCATCTTTGTAGGGGCTGACTGTTTCAATCTGAATGCACAGCATATCATGGATGCAGCTTGCCTGCTTGAGACAAGCGATGTTGTCATAGGCCCATGCAAAGATGGCGGCTATTATCTGATTGGCATAAAAAAAGTCGCGCCTGAGATATTTAAGGGCATTTCATGGGGCAGCGAGCAGGTTTTTTCGCAGACCATCAACATTGCCAAACAGCTTGGCATGAGCTACAGCCTTCTGCCCATGCTTTCCGACATTGACAGACAGGAGGATGTCTATGATGGCTGTGAGGAATTGAAGAATATCACAGGGCAATAGGCGTATGCTCACAGACTTATATTGCTGGTGAGGTGTAAAATGCAAACAGTCAAATTATTTCAAAACAGTTGAAATTATGCAGTACGGTCAATGTTGTTGTTTGGAAACGGAGTACCCCCCTTAATCCCCTTATCAGGGGAAATGCCTGTCAGCTCCTCGATAAAACCTATCCATGTCCCACAAATAATGCTGAACACCAGAAGGATTTTTATGTATAGATT
>DYLC01000074.1 GCA_020722285.1 Desulfobulbus propionicus
GCACGGGGTGAAGAGCCTCGTGGGTGGGTTCGATTCCCATGCGCTTCCGCCATTTTTCATGAACGGGGACAATCTATGCGGGATACGCTTGCCATAATACTTGCTGGTGGAGTTGGAAGCAGGTTAAGTGTCCTTGTCGGACACAGGGCAAAACCTGCTGTGCCGTTTGGAGGGGTCTATCGAATAATAGACTTCGCACTGTCAAACTGCATGAACTCCGGCCTCAGCCATGCTGCTGTCCTGACTCAATACAAACCCTTGTCCTTAATGAGACACATCGGCACAGGCGAAGCATGGGACTTTGTTGGAAGGACAAGGGGCATCAAGATCCTGCCTCCCAGAACCGGCCACAAGGATTCCGACTGGTATAAAGGCACTGCGGATGCTGTTAGACAAAATATTGATTTCATTGAAAGTAGGCCATCTAAAGAAATCCTGATCCTTTCAGGTGACCACATCTACTTCATGAACTACAAGGACATGGTGCTGTACCACAGAAGCACTGGCGCCAAGGTAACGGTGGCCATGATGCCAGTGCCCTGGGAGCAGACTCATCACTTTGGAATAGGCATTGTTGATGAACAGAATCGCATAGTTGACTGGGAGGAAAAACCCAAGCATGCCCGCTCTAACCTCGCGTCAATGGGGATATACGTCTTTGACACAGAATATCTGCTCAACTCCCTTCGCCAGACCAAAGAAGAGGACTTCGGCCACCATCTGATTCCAATGGCCAGAGAGCAGAGGGTTCTCTATGCCTATCGCTTCGATGGCTACTGGCGCGACGTTGGCACTGTTCATGCTTATTGGGACGCAAATTTGGATTTATTGCGCTCCAAGGCCGAACTTACCCCTGAATTATGGGGTATCTGCACCAATCATGACGAAGAAGATATCGCTTATGACAGACCACCTATCAAGATACTTCCCGGCGCTGATGTTCAAAATTGCTCATTGTCACCCGGCTGCATAATCTCAGGCGCTGTAAAAAACTCAGTGCTTTCACCCGGTGTCATTGTTGAAAAAAATGCTGTTGTAACAGACTCTGTCCTGATGCATGACTGTATTGTCAAGGCAAACGCCAGGGTCGCAAGGACGGTGGCGGACAAAAAGGCAGTTTTCGGAAAAGACTCCATTACAGGCATTGGCGACTCATCAAAGATAAACATCCTAAACCCAAAACACCTCAGCACAGGGTTGTCACTTGTAGGAAAAGAGGCTGAAATCCCCGCAAAGGCCAGAATCGGCACCAATTGCTGCATCTCACCAGCCCTCCATATATGGCCTGATCCCCCTGTGCTGGAAGACGGCGAAACGATTTGATCAGCACATGCTCTTTGCTGTTGTAATCCTGCTTTTTCTGTTCATCTCTCCCCAATACTCCTTTAGCTTTGAATGCCCTGCCAGGGGGGATTCTATCATTGTTGGCTCAATAGGAGATGCTTCAAACCTGATACCAATGCTTTCCAGTGACTCCACATCCCACGAAATTGCAGGTCATATCTTCAATGGGCTTGTAAAATACGACAAGAATCTCAATCTCACAGGCGACCTGGCCGAATCCTGGGATGTATCTCAGGATGGTCTTGAGATCACTTTTCATCTCAGAAAAGGGGTACGATGGCAGGATGGGCATGATTTTACCGCTGAAGATGTTCTTTTTGGATTTAAAACCATAACCGACCCGAAAACTCCTACTGCCTATGCAGGCGATTTTTTGGAGGTTGCAAAGGCCACTGCACCTGACCCATACACTTTCAAGGTCAAATACAAAAGACCTTTCGCCCCTGCCCTGAGTTCTTGGGGAAGCCTCGTTGTATTACCGAAACACCTGCTTGAAGGCCAGGATATCACCAAATCCCCCCTTGCGAGGAATCCTGTTGGCACAGGGCCTTACAGACTCAAAGAATGGAAAACCCAGGAGCAACTGATACTTGAAGCCAATCCTGACTACTTTGAAGGCAAACCATGTATTGAAAAAATTGTCATGCGCATCATCCCTGACCCTGCGACCATGTATCTGGAGTTGAAACAGGGAGGGCTGGACTGGATGGGACTTTCCCCAATTCAGTATTCAAGACAGACAAACAACGATTTTTTTGACAAAAATTTCAGAAAATACAAGTATCTATCGTTTTCCTACACATACTTGGGATTCAATCTGACAAACCCGCTCTTTCAGGATAAACGCATAAGACAGGCCATCAGCCATGCTATTGACAAACAGGAACTCGTCCAGGGTGTGCTTCTTGGCTTTGGCGAGGTTGCGACAGGACCCTACAAACCTGATTCTTGGTTTTACAACCCCAGTGTTCCATGTTTTGAATACTCGCCAGACAAGGCCCGAACCATTTTGAAGGAAGCAGGATGGACTGACAGTGACAGGGATGGTGTTCTCGACAAGGATGGCAAAAAATTCAGCTTTACTGTTTTTACCACACAGGGAAACAATCTCAGAGAAAGAACAGCCCAGATCATACAATACAGACTCAAACAGGTGGGCATTGAAATGAAGATCAGAAGCCTTGAATGGACTGCTTTTATCAATGACTTTATAGACAAAAAACGATTTGAGGCTGTGGTGCTTGGCTGGACAACCGGCCAGGATCCTGACATCTACGACATCTGGCATTCCTCAAAGACCGCCAAAAAAGAACTCAATTTTATAGGATATAGCAACAAAGAGATTGACAGGCTTCTGGAGGAAGGAAGGGCGGAGTTTGACAAGAATAAAAGAAAGGCCATCTATTTTAGGGTGCAGGAGATTCTGGCTGAGGAACTACCATATATTTTTCTTTATGTGCCCCAATCGTTACCTGTAATCCATTCACGTTTCAAGGGCATTGACCCAGGCCCTGCTGGCATCAGCCACAACTTCCTTGAGTGGTGGGTGCCAGCTTTAGAACAGAAATACATCACTCCATAGGATATCAACAAAACCCTTGACAAAAATTTACTCCCATTCAAACTTCAACTGTCTGGCAAACACGACTGGAGGAAATTGCAGGGCGGCAATAAAACTGCATCAATGAAAAACGCTGTGCATTCTTGACTCACAATCAGTCATGGAATAAAAAACGTCATCTGATTTTCAAATTTAAAATCACCCTTTCAACCACAAGGAGAACGCAGTGAGCGAAGACAATACACTGTTGGCCCAACGAAGAGACAAGGCAGAGGAGCTTGAGACATCCGGAACCCCACTTTATCCAAATGGCATTCCAACTCCCGGCGATATAAATATAATCGTCCAAACACATGGCGAAACAAGCGCTGAGGCCCTTGAGGCTAATATCATTGAGTATTATGTGGCAGGAAGGATCATGGGGCTAAGGCGCTTCGGCAAGGCTGCTTTCATGCACATTCAAGACAACGCAGCGCGCATTCAGGTGCATGTCACAAAGGATGGGCTTGGAGATTCTGGCTTTAACCTGTTCAAAAAAATAGACCTTGGCGACATTATTGCCGTCAGGGGAAGGCTTTTCAGGACAAAAACCGGAGAACTCACCATTGCTGCTTCAAATCTTCAGCTCGCATCCAAGTCTTTAAGACCGCTTCCTGAAAAGTTTCACGGTCTTAAGGACAAGGAGACTCGCAACCGTAAAAGATATCTCGACATGATCATGAACCCGGAGGTTAAGCGCACATTTGAGATCAGGGCCAGGATCGTAAGGCTGATGCGCCAGTATTTTCATGACAACGGTTTTCTTGAGGTAGAGACCCCAATGATGCAGCCGATTGTCGGCGGCGCCACTGCCAAACCATTTCAGACCCATCACAACGCCCTTGGGATCGATCTCTTTCTGCGGATTGCGCCTGAACTCTATCTCAAAAGGCTTTTAGTTGGGGGCTTTAACCGCGTATTTGAGCTGAACAGAAACTTCAGAAACGAAGGCATCTCCATCCAGCACAATCCAGAGTTTACAATGCTTGAGTTTTATGAGGCATACGCCACTTTTGAAGACCTGATAAAACGCACGGAATCCCTCTTTTCTATCATTGCCGATGACATCCATGGTTCTCAGATCATTTCTTATCAGGGGCATCAGGTTGATCTGACTCCGCCATGGCGCAGGCTCACATTTGAGGCGTCTCTATGCGAAATAGGAGGACTGGATGCCTCCAGAGTCTCGAATCGCGGTTTTTGTGAGGCAAAACTGAAAGAACTTGGTGCTCCAGCCAAAGGTGACGAGGCCATTGGAAAGCTACAGGCCAAGCTCTTTGACCTGCTGGTTGAACCGAACCTCATTCAGCCCACATTCATCACGCATTACCCGACTGACATCTCCCCTCTTGCAAGAAAAAACGCACAGAATCCGGAGATTACCGACAGATTTGAGATGTTCATTACAGGCCGTGAGATGGCAAACGCCTTTTCCGAACTCAATGATCCAAGGGATCAGAAAATGCGCTTTGAGGAACAGATAGCCACAAGGGGCGACGATGAGGAGATTCCGCCAGAGCTTGACGAGGACTATATTGAGGCATTGGAGCACGCCATGCCCCCGGCAGCCGGCGAAGGCATAGGCATAGACAGGCTCGTCATGCTCTTTACAGACTCACCTTCCATCCGGGATGTCATCCTGTTTCCTTTGTTAAAACCTGAAGCTAAGGGACAGGTAAAAAAACAGGAGGAATCTGAGGAAAAAGCACCTGAAAGCGCTAAGAGCGTCAAGAAATAACTGATGAAACTCCCCTTTGAGTGGTTTATTGCCCTGAGATACCTGCGCGCAAGACGCAAACAGGCATTCATCTCCTTTATATCGTTTATTTCTGTAGCAGGCGTAACCCTTGGGGTTATGGCACTGATAGTGGTCATCTCAGTCATGGCTGGTTTTGAAAACCACTTGAGAGAAAAAATCCTTGGCATGAGCTCACATGTCATTGTTAAACGGTTAGATGGCCCTGTATGGGATTACGACAACCTCATATCAGAACTGAAAAAATTAACCGTCGCCCCATCCGGCTTTTTTTCTGGATTCAGATACAAACTTACTGGCAAAGGTGCGCACATAGAGGCCGCCACCCCGGTCATCATTCTTCAAGGGCTTGTAAGCTCAGGTCAGGAGGTCAAGGGCGTAGTGATCCGGGGTGTTGAACCTGAAAGCGTAGGATCAGTAATGACACTTGGCCATAAAACACTTGGAAAAGGACTTGAAGCCCTTGGGCAGAGCCACACAGCCATCCCCCCGATCATTCTCGGTAAAGAGCTGGCGGCAAGCCTCGGCGCCACGATAGGCAAAACCATTCAGGTGGTGCTGCCAACCGGCACTGTAAGCCCTGTAGGTATGCTTCCAAAGATTAGAAATTTCACTGTAATCGGCATTAATACCACAGGCATGTACGAATACGACAACACCATGGCGCTTATCCACCTGAAAGACGCCCAAAAACTTGCAGGTATTCAGGGTGGAGTGCAGCTCGTGGAGCTCAAGGTCTCCGATATTTACGCATCCAATCAATTTGTAACGGACATCACCAGAAAACTCGGCCATTCTTACTGGGCGATTGACTGGCAGAAACTGAGCAGGAATCTGTTTTCAGCCCTCAAACTTGAAAAATTGGCCATGTTCATTATTTTGACCCTGATTGTAGTGGTGGCTGCCTTCAATATAGTAAGCACACTGATTCTGATGGTCATGGAAAAAAATCAGGACATAGCCATCTTAAAAACTATGGGTGCTACTAACAGGCAAATTCTTAAGATATTTATCTACAATGGGCTGACAGTAGGACTCGTTGGCACGATTCTTGGGGTTACAGGCGGCATAGCCATCTGTGAGATACTTGCGCGGTATAAATTCATCAAAATACCAGCCGAGGTATATTACACAGACTCTATCCCAATACTTTTAAACCCTGCGGATGTGGTCACAATCGCAGCATCAGCCTTGATCATCTGCTTTGTGGCAACAATCTATCCTGCAAGGCAGGCAGCAAGGGTAAACGCATCCGAGGCGTTGAGGCAGGGTTAATCTCATAAAATGCTGACAACAAACGCCAGCACAATGACAAACCCTCCCAAAACTTATTCCAAAGGATATAGACTATGAACATAAAAATCGCTCCCTCAATCCTTTCTGCCAACTTTGCAAGACTTGGAGATGAAATCGCCGCTGTGGAAAAGGCCGGGGCAGATGTCATCCATGTGGATGTCATGGATGGTCATTTTGTGCCTAATATTACCATCGGCCCACTTGTTGTAAAGGCAATCAAGCCTCACACAACACTCCCTCTGGATGTTCATCTTATGATTGAACAGCCGGACAAATATCTTGAGGCATTTGCAGAGGCAGGGGCATCCTGGCTTTCTGTGCATGTGGAGGCATGTGTGCATCTGCACCGCACCATCCAGAGCATCAAGAGCATGCAGGTAAAGGCAGGAGCGGTCCTCAACCCAGCCACTCCGCTTGAAACCCTTGACTATTGTCTGGAAGAGCTGGATTTTGTACTGATAATGAGTGTAAATCCGGGCTTTGGAGGGCAAAAATTTATTCTGTCCGCGCTTAAAAAAATAGAGAGGCTCAAAAAACGCATTGTGGAACTTGGGGCCAATGTCTTCATTGAAGTGGATGGAGGCGCAAATTCCAGGACCATCAGGCAGATTGTTGACGCAGGGGCGGATGTCGTCGTGGCAGGCTCGGCTGTCTTTGGGGCTCAACACTATGAAGATGCGATAAATTCTTTAAAAAACAGTTAGCAACTCACCCCACCCGTGGCGGGGATTTATCATAAAGTAACTTTTAACTATTTTTGCCACAATTGCTGGTGAAAATCAAAAATACGCAATTTCAACAAGTTAAGTTAAGTTACTTGGAAGGAGTCATCAGCGCCCAGAAAGACGCTCCATGCCCTGATCAGGATACGATGATAGCACTTACCACCTTTGATCTCTTAGCACAGGCGCATGGCATGAGCGCTGTCTGAGACGGCGTCTTTACGATGGCCCCTGCACTAATCAATGTTGTTGAATTAATGCTGCACCTTTTTATTATTAATTACTAATAGTTATCCACTGACAGTCGTAATCTATCCACTTGCCGGTATCAAGCGGCTCAGCGCCTGGCGTTACCGCAACCCCGCACCCGGCATAGCTGCCTGCAAACACACCTGACAAGAAGACATCCATAAAAAGCTTTGAAAACTGTTCTGCAGGCGCAAGATTTAATCTGTATGGAACGATTTCATTCCGTCCAGCCAGTGTATTCAATTCAGTCATTGTGTAGTAGTCATAGGCATTGCCAGCAGGCACAAAAATGGCAACATATAAATCAGAACTGATATTTCCAACAACATCCACTGTAAAAAGCAGTTTGTCTTTTGTTGTATAGCTACTTTTGTCAAAATATGCGTTAACTGTTAAACTCTGTGGCATCGGATTATCGGCGACAAAAACCGCCTCACAGTTTCTCGCAGCGTTCATGGTCACAACACCATCCGAGCAATCAGAATCCCCGCTCCAGCCAGAAAATGTATAGCCTGAATCAGGCGTGGCAGTCAGCGTGACACTTGTGTCGCTTGCGTAGCTCTCGGAGCAGTCACTACCGCAGGAGATGCCTGATGGGCTGCTTGTCACAGCGCCAGAACCTGATTTGCTTATAGTTAAGGCGTAAGTTGTTGGCGTTGTAGTTCCCGCAAGCTCAACTGTTACATCAAGCGTTGATATTTCACTTGGAGCAATGGGCATGCTTACAGGCGAATAGCCTGCGGCTGAGGCTGTAAGTGTGAAGGAGCCTGCCTGATGAGGCATAAAAAAATTACCATTAGGAAGGGTTATTGCTTCACCTTTCCCGTCTGTTGTCATAAGCGCCTTTGAAACAACAGGATTTACCTTTCCCTTGATAAATGCCCCAAATGTCCCAATCGGCTGATACAGCATGAGCGTATAACCTGTGTCAGCTCCGTATTTATTTGGATCATATTGGCTTATCTTTGCATAGTAGTAGCCTTTTTGAGTGCATATCCACTCGGCTCGCTCATCCTGTTCTTCAACACGGTCATCTGTTTTCTTGACCAGGGTGCCGATTGCATCGTAAATTTCGATCACAGCGTCGCAGCTTTTGCCTGCATCAGTTACCGAAATGGTATATGGCGTATCCCTGTCATGGGCATAAAATATCACCCAGTCCTGATCACCCTGATGGTCGAAGTCATGGAATTGTCTCCATTCATACCCAGGTATGTTCTGATGTGCTGGCACCTGGTCATTAAGCATCAGAATGTTAGCCTGTGCGCGTGATTCATCAGGTTCATATTTATCAGCAGCAATGGCTATCTGAGCCATCCAACTGATGCAAAACACAAAACATATAGCGATTGTTGAGATGATAATTTTTTTCATTTTTTTTACCCCTCCATACAGTTTATCTGCCTGTTACCACTAACTTATTACGAGACAAATTGTCTGAAAGCCTTTGGATTGCCCTGATCTCGGCAGTGTTTTCATCCACCTTTGTAACAATTCCAATGCCAGCATCTTTAGTCTGGATGCAGATGGCAGCGCCTGTTTCAGGATCAGTCACCACATCCTCTTGTAAAAGAATGTTGACCAACATCGGGCTCTTGATGCCATGTTTTATGCCTGCCGCAATCTTTAACAACCCATTTGCCTCAATATCCATGACGTTTGCATGGAATATGGGCATGGCGTCAGCAAGCTTTGAAGCCATATCCTGTGCCATTAACCTGGCGACTGATCTGTCTCCTTTGCCATCACTGCCTTTAAATTCAGCAAGCGTTTGCTGGGTTGCAACAGATACAAGCCTTGCAGAAACCTCAATGCCTTTCCCTCCAATTTTGATAACGCCTGTAAGCATGGCATCCGCAGCAAGAAGCTTGCCTGTCTGAAGTGACAAGGCATCCGCCCTGTCAATGCCTGACACGCCGATTTTAAGCTCATTTAAGACCTGATTGAGAGATGTTTCATCCTGCTGGATAGTTATATTTTCTTTTTTAAGTTGCTCAAGAAGCCTGCCAGCGAGTTCTGCTTCCTGTGCTGTTTTTGTTTTTTCATCCACAAGACCAGACTGTCCAAGCCTTATCTCCTGCAAGATGGCTGAAAGTTCATTTTCGAGGGCATTCATGCCCATCCTCTCCACAAGGTCAAAGCGTTTAGAAGATTTCATGGCAACCATCACCATATCCTCAAACTGCTCTAATGCCTGTGCGCCTTGATTGTCTGTAATATCCCTTTTAAATCGTTGGACAGCTACACGCAATCTTGAACCAGTTGAGCATAATTCTACAGAATCAGAATTGTTTTTGCCTTCAGATGCAGTAGAGACTGATGGCAATTTCACATCAGACTCTGAAGCAAAAGACAGACAACAGCATAAAATATGGACAAAGATACACAGTGTAACCCAACTCTTTAGTATCGTTTTAGATTTCATTATTCAGCCTTCAGTAATCAG
>DYLC01000075.1 GCA_020722285.1 Desulfobulbus propionicus
ACGATTCGGCATGGGCATCCCTTTGGCCAGGCAGGAATTGATGAAAAACGGCAATCCACCGCCGGAATTCCTGTTTGAGCCTGGGAATATTCTGGTCACTATAAGGAAACGACAATGAAAACCATTGCCTTTTTCAATAACAAGGGCGGCGTAGGCAAGACCTCTCTTGTCTATCATCTTGCCTGGATGTATGCGGACATGGGCATTAATGTTATTGCGGCAGACCTGGACCCCCAGGCGAATTTGACCTCCATGTTTCTTGACGAGGACCGCTTGGAGAAACTCTGGCCTGATGCGTCACATCCTGACACCATTTTAGGTGTCATAAAGCCTATTCTCAAAGGTATCGGCGACATTGCCGACCCTCATGTGGAGGATGTGGCCGACAATATCGGCCTGCTGGTTGGTGATTTGGGCCTGTCCGCCTTTGAAGATAAACTTTCCGATGCATGGCCTAGGTGTAATGACCGCGATGAAGCGGCATTTCGCATTATTTCCGCCTTTTACCGCATTATCTATGAGGCTGCAAGAAAACGCGAGGCCTCTCTTGCCTTAATTGATGTGGGACCCAATCTTGGCGCAATTAACCGCGCCGCCATAATAGCCGCTCAGCATGTGGTTATTCCTCTGGCTCCTGATCTTTTCTCCCTGCAAGGGCTGAAAAATCTCGGGCCAACCCTCAGGCACTGGCGTTTCGAATGGGGAGGCAGATTATCTAAAAGCCCTGATCCTGACTTAATTCTTCCAAGCGCGGACATGATGCCCGCCGGTTATGTCCTGATGCAGCACGATATTCGATTGGACCGGCCGGTCAAGGCCTATCAAAAATGGATGGCGAGGATTCCTTCTGTTTACAGGGAATCCGTTATGGATGAACCCGCAGTAGAAGCGCCAGGGATAAAAGAAGACCCTTATTGTCTTTCAACGCTGAAGCACTACCGGAGCCTGATGCTCATGGCCATGGAGGCCCGAAAACCCATTTTTTTTCTGAAGCCCGCAGACGGCGCCATCGGCGCTCATATGGATGCAGTGCAACGATGTTATAAGGATTTCAGGGCGCTTGCAGGTGCAATTGCAGAAAAATGTAGAGTAAGTTTGTCTTGACCTCTGTTACTGAAGCAAGAGGTAAAAGTCGTGAAATTTAAAAACAATGTGCAGAAAGTGGCGAAGATAGATAAAGACGATATTCTGGGACTTTTTTCAGCCAGGATGAGGGAGCAGATGCGGGCAAACCTGCCTGTTTCACAGAAAAGACATTGCACAGAGCTTTTCAATCCCTTTTTTATGAATGTGGAAAAGGATGGGATTGCGCTTTGAAGGAACAGACATCCCTGAAAGAACGGTTTCAAAGGATACTTTCAAAGGTCGATCATTCAATAAACGCCGTCAAGCGCAATCTTGGAGCCGGAGGCCTTCAGCTAAAACATGCTTTATAATAGCAAGATAGCACATCAATATGATTATTTACGTGAGTACGGTCTTGATTCTGTTACAGAGATTTTCTCTATTCTAGGGGAGTTACAGCAGTTTGTCTGTGATTGACCCCGTGATTGCTTACAAAGCAAGGCTTGGAAAATTACAAAGCAATTTGCCAACCGACAAACAACGCAACCATCGGGCAAAATAGCAATTTCTGGAACTTCCCTGTAGAAAAACTGCCAGCAAACTTGCTGGAAGGATGTTTCTAAATTTTTTTATCTTTTACAAGTCTTGCAAAATGCTCAAAACTTCTATCATAAGTGCGTTCCGCTTCTTTTGAAAAGCAGCATCCAGGAAGCTGTCTTGATTTAAGATGGTAACTGATGCATTCACAGCATATCCCTTTTTTATTGCATGGTTCATAGCTACAAGGACATTTTGTAAGATTTTTTTCCTTTTGGCACTCCATAGCGTTTACTCCTGTTTGACTGTGGGGAACTTACCTGTATTGAGATAGTATTTTATCATTGGCTAAAAACAAAATTTAATGCTATATCAGAAAAAATAACATTTCATACCACTCTTGACAAAAAAAAGAAGGGGTTCAGCTATGGCGATATTTGATTTCAAGGCGGAAAGTTATGACGACTGGTACAACACAGCGATTGGAAAGTTTGCTGATGACGTTGAGACCAGTTGCGCCGTGTCTATGTTGGGTAACGTGACATCAGGCAGCATATTGGATGTAGGTTGTGGCACAGGAAACTTTTCCATAAAACTTGCTCAAATGGGATTTGATGTCACAGGGATTGATTTGTCTGAAAAAATGCTCGATAAAGCCAAGAAAAAAACAAAAAACTTAAGATTAAATATCAAGTTTATAAAAGGCGACACCCATAGTCTGAGTTTTGAGGACAACGCCTTTGATGCAGTTGTTTCCATGGCAGCCTTTGAGTTTATTGAGGATGCCAGCAGGGTTTTGCATGAAATGTTTAGGGTTGCCAAGCCCGGCGCCCCGGTGATCGTCGGCACCATAAACCGGGACAGCGATTGGGGGGCATTTTATCTTGAAAAAGCCGCAAAAGGGCATGTTATATTTAAACATGCCCTTTTCAAGGGGCCGGATGAGCTTAAAAAGCTTTTTCCGCAATATCTGACGGATTTTCGTCAATGCCTGTTTGTTCCACCTGATGCCAGACAGGAAGATATCAGTCTGGGATGCGAACAGAGTCTGAGTCAGGCAAAAAAAGGCGGATTTATGTGCGCAAAATGGATTAAAAGCAATAATTATGAAGTGCAAGGGAAGGTTGGGGAATAAAAACTGGAGGCGGCGCCCAGATTTGAACTGGGGAATAACGGTTTTGCAGACCGTCGCCTTAGCCACTTGGCTACGCCGCCATTTTGGTGAAACTCAGACTTCATAACACAGTTAGATGCTGCTTTCAAGGGGTTGCCAACCAGTTAATCCATTTCAGAATCTTCCTTCCATTATCTCCTTGTCTTGAATCAAAAAAAAATAGATGTTATCTATCATAAGGCATTAGGCCTAATGCCCCTTAGGCTAACCTCATTATTAAAGGATTCTCCTGAATTATGCGTATTCTGATAGTAGGAGCAGGTGAAGTTGGAAAACATCTTTGCGGCCAACTTTCATCTGAAAATCATGATGTCGTTTTAATTGATAAAAATCCTGCAAGTCTCAGGCGAATTGAGCGGCAGATGAATATCATGGGAGTTTCTGGAAACGGTGCGTCAGCCCAGGCTCTGGAGCAGGGCGGGGTGAGAGAGGCCGACCTGTTTATCGCTGTAACGGATGTGGACGAACTCAATCTTATTGCCTGCGTGATGGCCAACGAATATGGCGTAAAGCGCAAGGTTGCAAGGGTTAAAAATGAGGCATACCTGTCCGGCGCATCACCGCTTTCTCAGTATAAACTGGGCATTGATCTCATCATCAATCCTGACAAGCTGATGGCTGATGAGATTTTTAAACTGTCACAGATTCCGCAGGCATTTGAGGTCGTGGAGTTTGCCCATGGAGATGTCGTGCTGCTGGGCTATGATGTGGCGGCAAATAATCCGCTGTGCGGCATTACCCTGCAGGATGCCAAGGAACTCCGAGGGCTTTATGATTTTCTGGTCGTTGCAATAGTTCGAGACAGAAATACCATAATACCAAGAGGAGGAGATATCCTTCAACCAGGCGACAAGATGTATCTTGTTGTAAGGCGAAAGGATATTCTTGCCATTGAAACCCTGCTGAATATAAGGCAGGAAAAGCCGCACAAGATTTTTATCGTCGGAGGAGGGCAGGTAGGCAAGCGGATTGCAAAAGAGATTGCCCAGACAAAGGTGGAGGTTTTTTTGGCTGAGACAAATGCCGAAAGGTGCGAGGAACTTTCAGAGCAGTTAGGCCCTGTAATAATTTTGAATATAGACGGCCTTGAAAGTCAGGAACTGATAACTGAAGGTATTGATACAGCCGATCTTGTAATTGCCGTGACAGACAGTGATACTACAAATATTCTATCAAGTCTTCTTGCAAAACACTATGGCGCCAAGAGATGTATCACGAGAATCAGCCGTCCTGATTTTATTCCGCTTCTTAAAAAGCTCGGCATAGACATCGCTTTGAGTCCAAGACTTGTTGCCGCAAACTCAATCCTCCGTTTTGTAAGACGGGGGGCTATTCTTTCTGCGTCTTCCCTTTCAGGAAGCGAGGCTGAAACAGTTGAGCTGGTTGTATCAGAGAGATGGCAATATATAGACTGGCGCATCAAGAACATCCAGTTTCCGGCAGGCGTGAACGTAGGCGCAATTGTCAGGGGCATAAATATCATCGTGCCATCTGGAGATAGCGTCATAAAGGCAGGCGATCACCTCATTCTATTTGCCATAAAAAATACTGTGACTACCCTGGAAAGGTTTCTGGCTGAATGAGGATTGGGGCGGTTATAACAGCCCTTGGCTGGCTTATTGTGTTTATCTCCTGCTTTATACTTGTGCCTGTGCCAGTCAGTTTGATTTATGCAGATGGCAGATGGATGGCTTTTCTTTGCTCCAGTCTTGTGGGTTTTTTGCTTGGAGGGGGGGCAATCCTGTGTATCAGACCGGAAAAAGAGATAGGGCACAGGGAAGGGTTTGTGATTGTAAGCCTTAGCTGGCTGCTTGCTTCTGCTGTGGGAGAGCTTCCATATTATTTATCTGGGACAATTCCGTCAGTTGTGGATGCCTTTTTCGAGGCCATGAGTGGTTTTACAACGACAGGAGCGACCATCCTGATAGAGGTTGAGCCACTAGGCCCAAGTCTTTTATTCTGGAGAAGCCTTACTCATTGGCTTGGAGGCATGGGAATTATCGTGCTGTCTGTGGCTATCCTGCCTTTTCTTGGCATTGGGGGCATGCAGCTTGTTCAGGCAGAGATGTCCGGACCTGTCAAGGATCGCCTTGCCCCAAGGATCCAGGACACTGCCAGGATACTGTGGACTGTCTATGTTGTTATTACGGGCGTATTGATATTACTGCTTTTATTCGCAGGTGTAGATTTTTATAGCGCTGTAAACCACTCCATGGCAACCATTGCCACAGGCGGCTTTTCGACTATGACTACCAGTGTGGCAGGTTTTCAGAATATCTGGGTTGAGATAATTCTGGTAATTTTTATGATGGCTTCAGGGGTGAACTTTACCCTTTATTACAGGTTGTATAAGCGCAACTGGCAAACAGTGTTCAATGATGAGGAGTTGAGGTTTTACATAGGAGTTTTTTTTATCACCACATTGGCAGTAGCAGTTCTGAATTTTTATGAAGATATATACCAGGATTTTGGTCAGAGCTTGAGGCATGCCTCTTTTGTGGTCTCATCCATGCTCACTACCACTGGATTCGGAACTGAGGACTATGATAAATGGGGGGCAGCCAGTAAATTTCTGATTATATTTGTAATGCTTTGCGGAGGTATGGCAGGCAGCACAGCCGGCGGCATAAAGCATGTCAGAGTGCTTCTGTTTTACAGATTCAGTGTCATTCAGATTAAAAAGTATATACACCCACGTTCTGTGGAGGCTCTTAAAATTAATTCATCAAAGATACCTTCTGATGTTATACAAGGCGTTTTGGGGTTTATATCTCTATATGTTGCTTTTTTTCTTACAGCTACTGTCATCATCTCTATTCAGGGAGGTGATCTTGTTACAAATGCCTCCGCAGTGCTTGCTACGCTTAACAGTTGCGGTCCTGGTTTTGGAGGCGTTGGGCCTGCAAGAAATTTTGCACACCTGCCAGATTTGACGAAATTGGTGCTTGCCATCTGTATGCTGGCTGGTAGGCTTGAACTGTACACGCTGGTCGTGCTGGTTGTGCCAGGGCTTTGGAAAGGGGCTCATGGTCCTGTCTTTCGATGGCAAAAAAAGGAGAAATATCTATGGCGCTGATGGAAATAAGTGTTGTTCCCCTGGGAACCTGCTCAAAAAGTTTTAGACACTACGTAGCTGAAATACATCACAAACTTAGAAAGCTTGGAGTAAAGGCTGAACTGACAGACATGGGAACCATCATAGAAGGCACGGCAGAGAGTCTTTTTAAAGTTGCCAATCTACTCCATGAAACACCATTTGAAATGGGTGAGCAGAGGGTTTTGACTGTGATAAAGCTCGATGACAGGAGGGACAGGCAGGTTAGTATCGGAGAGAAAAAAAACAGCGTAATAGAAATTATTTCTTAGCCATTATGAAAACAAGCTGGATATTTTATTTTTTACTTATGGGTTGTTTTATTTTAATCGGGCTTGGGCTGTTTTCAGGTGAATATAATGTCGTGTTTCAGACAGCCATCTCCATCTGTCTGAGCTGTATCGGCATCAGTTAGGCAATTATGAGAAGAAAACGCAGAATAACCCAATACCTCACAGCGCTGCTTGTCAATTCATACTGGCTGTTTTTCTGGAAATCCTCTATCTACCAGGGGCAGACCAAAACGCTCTGTTTTCCCGGCCTGAACTGCTATTCCTGCCCTGCAGCAGTCATGGCATGCCCTCTTGGGGCGCTTCAAAACATACTGACAACACTCAGGGCAAACTGGGCAAATGCCGCTGTGCCTAACTTCGGCGCGTATGTGATAGGCAGCATAGGTCTTTTTGGCAGTTTTCTTGGCAGATTTCCTTGCGGCTGGCTTTGTCCGTTCGGGCTTGTGCAGGAAGTGTTCTTCAAAATAACCTCGAAAAAACGCACTCTTTTCAGGGCATCCAGATATTTGCCGTATTTTTTTCTTGCAGTCTTTGTCATTCTTTTGCCGATTCTCTGGCTTGATGATTTCGGTTATGGACTGCCGACTTTTTGCAAGTTTATCTGTCCTGCCGGCACCCTTGAGGCTGGTATTCCTCTCTTGCTCATGGATCCAGGGCTAAGACGCTCCGCAGGGATGCTTTTCGTCTTCAAGTTGGGTCTTCTGTTTGTAATTCTTGGTGCTTCAACCTTTTTTTCACGATTTTTTTGCAGAACTATCTGTCCTCTCGGCGCCTTTCTGGGGCTGTTTAACAGGGTAAGTCTTCTGCAGCTTTACTTTCAGAAGGAAAAGTGTATGCAGTGCGGCGCCTGTCTGAAGATCTGTCCAGTGGATCTCTCTTTTTATAATGAAACGGATAGAATTGATTCAACGGCCTGTATAAGATGTCTTAAATGTTATACTATCTGCCCGGCTGACGCCATTACCCTTTCATTTGGCAAGATTTCCAGGGAAGGGGCAGTGAATAAAAGATCAAAGGAGTCAACAGCTTGAGATGAGTCAGAAGATTGTGCTTGCAACCAAAAACAAGGGAAAATTGAAAGAGATGCAAAAACTGCTTACCGGTCTGGACTGTGCGGTGTTTTCCCTTGATGAAATAGCCCCATCATTAACGGTAATTGAAGACGGCAAAAGTTTTTTTGAAAATGCCATGAAAAAGGCCAAAGAGATCGCAACTCAGACAGGGGTTCTGGCGGTTGCAGACGATTCAGGCCTTGAGGTTGACGCCTTGGGCGGGGCGCCTGGTATTTATTCTGCGAGATTCGCCGGTGAGGATGCCTCTGACCAGGATAATTACAACAAACTGCTGTCGCTGATGCAGGACGTGTCTGAAGACCAGCGGACAGCGCGGTTTAAGGCCGTGATAGTAGCCTATTACCCTGACGCCGTTCATGGCGACAGATGGATACGCTCTGATGGCGCATGTGAAGGAAAGATAACCTTGCAACCTATGGGCGGCAAAGGGTTTGGCTATGACCCTGTTTTTTTTGTCTCTGAACTTGGAAGGACAATGGCGGAGCTTGAGCCGGATGAGAAAAACGCTATAAGCCACAGGGCAAAGGCCATGAAGGGGCTGAAAGACAAACTGAATGCCTTGCTCAATTCATAATCGTAAAAACCTTAAAAAAAATCCTGAAAATTGTCTCATGGTTGATATAACCTTCAGGATCATGGTCGGGATCGTCCTGATAGCTGTCCTGACAGTTACAGGCTGTGGCAAACAGGAGCAAACAGCGCAAAAGCCTGCTGTTGCAGTGGAATTGACTGCTGCTTCAGCTACTCAGTTGCAGGAGGAGATAGAGGTCACTGGTTATCTTGAGCCTAAGTTTGCGACAGATGTCAGGACCCAGATACCAGGGCTTATTACGGATGTCTATGTGACCCAGTGGGTTCAGGTGAAAAAGGGGCAGGTGCTTGCCAAAATTGACGTCTCTGAGACAGAAGCAGTTGTCAGACGGGCAGAGGCGGCTGTCAGTTCAGCAAAGGCGCTGGGTTTGGAATCTCAGACCGCTTTAAACAGGGCAAAGCGGGAGCAGGCTCGCATCCTCAAATTAAAGGAGGCAGGACTTGCCACGCAACAGGCTGTGGACGACAGCCTGAGCGAGACCGAGGCGGCTAATGCAAAGCTTGAGGCAGCCAATGCTCAAATCAGGGTTTTTGAGCAGGAGTTGAGGCAGGCGCAGTCCCGCTTATCAAAAGGGTTTGTAACCGCTCCAATGGATGGGGTAGTTGCCCTTAGGGATGTAAATGTTGGGGCCCTGGCAGGCGATGCAGCCTCCAATAAGCCTGTCTTCAGGATTGTGGATAACAGGATATTAAATTTGACCGTCACGGTCGCCTCAGTGGATTCAGCCAGGATTAGACAGGGGCAGCCCCTTGAATTTACGGTTGATTCGTTTCCTGGCGTGCTGTTTTCAGGCAAGGTCATGTTTCTTAACCCTGAGTTGAGTGAAGAGGATCGCTCTTTGAAGGTCATTGCAGAGGTAGAGAACAAGGATGGGCGGCTAAAGGGTGGTCTTTTTGCAAAAGGAAGGATCATCACAGGGTTGCGGGACAATGTGCTTTTGTTGCCTCGTTCCATGCTTGGACGATGGGACAGCATAGGGCGCACAGCCGTTATCTTTGTGGCTGAAGGTCAGACAGCCCGTCAGCGCAATGTCAAAACAGGGGCTGTAAAAGGGGATATGGTGGAGATTGTCGAGGGTCTTTCAGCAGGCGAACAGTATGTTTCAAGGGGTGGTTTCACCCTGAGAGATGGCGACAGGATTGTAGTTGATGGCGCAGGAAAATCATGAGAGAACCTCAGCTATTGCTACGAAGGCTATAGCGAATTCAGGGTTGAGAATCAAATATCAAAGGAGGGGTGGCAGGCACAAAGCCTGACAGGTGGTTTATCAATGACTGAACAAGAAATCGAACAAGCCTTGATTGTCAATTCTCGACTGTTACTGTCAACACCTACGGCGAAACCAAGAGGCTGGAAATCCTTGTAAAAACAAGCCGGATCTTTGGAAGATGGCGGCTTAAAGTCCGTAAAACTTATG
>DYLC01000076.1 GCA_020722285.1 Desulfobulbus propionicus
TGAGTTGCTAATTTTTGGAACCTCCCATGACATTATTTGGCGTGACATTTACGGTTTTTCCCTGAGAATTGATTTGGCAGGCGCCGATTTGGGATATGCCTAAATGCATTTGGTAGTTTCAAACGACTAAAAACTTACGGAAGCATAAAAATAAATGCTTGCATTATGTTTGTTAAGGGATTATGAGCATTCCACTATGTTATGTGCTCGCAAGAGATAAACGAAAAACAAAAACGCCTTGCAAAAGCAAAGGCCATAGAAGGGGCGAAAACGGGTTTCTGAAGAAAGATACGCTTACGCAAAACCTCCTAACCAGGCGTTCGAGTCGATCGGCGGGAAATGGCACCTCCGCCCCACCCTCCGGCTCAACTCTGCGTTATGTGTAGAAAATAGCATGAGTCCTACAATATTCAGAGAAAATGGGTATAGATTCTTCTTTTTCTCACGAGAGGAAGAAAGGATGCATGTTCATGTAATATCTGCTGATGGTGAGGCCAAATACTGGCTTGAGCCGGCAATTGAGCTTTCTAAAAATCACAGATACACAAGGGAGCAGTTGAAACAAATCGAGTCACTTATCGAGGTGCACTACAATGAACTCATTAGCGCATGGCAACAGCATTTCAGAGGTTGAAGTAGCCAATATCTCTGCTCATGGCGTGTGGTTGTTAGCCCATGGAAAAGAACTGTTCATGTCATACAATGATTTTCCGTGGTTCAAAGAGAAAACCGTTAAATCAATTATTGATGTAGAAGAACAATCGCCTGGTCACTTTTACTGGCCAGAATTGGATATTGATTTAACCGAGGAAATCATTGAACACCCAGAGCGTTTTCCTCTCAAGGCAAAATGCACATAATAATGCAAATACACTCGTGCAGTGATAGTGATATGCAGTGATAGGGGACGCTCGTGCAGAATGTGCTTTACTTTTCCCTTATTCTCCCTAATAGCCACCTTCCACGTCAACTACAAACTCCATCCATTCAATGTCTGGGCAAGGGATGTTAGGTGTAAGTGTATGTTTTTTGATCTCCAGTGTACCTTTGCCAAACTTCCTGACTTCATCAACATCTTCTGTTGTTATAGCTGTGGTAGCATTTGGTCCCTGGATGGTTTTTCCAACCTCAGGGGAAAAGATAAACTCTCTTGGATTATCAGGGCCAGACTCTGCCAGATAAGGTCTATTCTGGCATATCGTAGGGTCTTTCAGAAAGTGCCAGCCTTCAATCTCACGAGGGTTTGGCATAAAATGCAGGGGTGGGGTAAGTCTTGCTAAGTCTTCATCCCTGCCGTATTCCTTCACAATAATTATCCAGCCTTGTCCCACAGGTTCAAGCATAAGCTCAAACATTCTTCCAAAATGATGTGAGTATCTTTCTCCTGCCTTCACCTTGCCTTTGAACTGCTCCTTAAACGCAGGATAGCGGAATCGTGCGCGAAAATCCTCATATCCCATTCGCTTGACATCTCCCTGCTTGCCATCAATGCTGCCAACAACTTGATTGTTTTCCACAAGAAATGCCCCTTTCCATGCACAAGAACAGGCAAAAGCCTTGTCGTGCATTGGTGCGTCTAAGCAGATTGTTAAGAGGATAAAAAGGCTAATCAAGCAAGCTTTCGAGGTTGACATGGCATTTTGCCTTCCTTTTTGCATGGTTTTTTGGATTTGAGGGTAAAACATTGAGGCAAGGGGCACATATTTTGTTTTTCATCAGGGCCTGCCCATTCCTTCAAGATAAACATAGGGCAGACTGTCCATTTCTTTTGCAATGCAGGATATCAACTTGTTTGAAGAGTTGATAGCTTTTTCTGAATATTCTTTATATTGCCTTGCAAGGATTGGGTGCAGTCCTTTTGTATGTTCTTGTTTTGCAGCTTCATAGGCAGATCTAAGGCGATGGGCAATAAATAGATGTAGAAAAGATTTTATAGGGGTATTTGAACGTTTGTCAAGCCATTGTTCAGCGAGGCCAGCCTCTTCCAGAGGGCCTTCACTCATCCCCTCCCATTCAATGCACAAAGGCACTGCCTTTGCAAAAAGTTTTGCTTCAGAACGTGCTGAAGCGCCAAGCAAGGTGACAATTTGTTCTTCAAGATTTTTGCGTCTTACAGAAATGACATTATTTGGCGTGACATTTACGTTTTTTTTCCCTGAGGATTGATTTGGCAGGCACAGATTTGAGATATGCCTGAATGCATTTGGTAGTTTCAGGTGAACATTTGGTGTTTTGTAACTCTGTTACAGGGCGAAGTCCAAAAAAAACTATTTCAGAGATAGTGCAGTTGGAGTTCGCAGCAATGCCAATGTCTGCATAAAGAAGAGGTACAATACAGAGACAAAGGTTTATGGCGTCGTAAAAAGTCTTCATATGCTGTGTTGCGCTGCATCCTTCATCACTGCGGTGTACAGGAAGTACGCCTCTCATTCCTTGCATCTGAAGTTTTTTACGAGACCATCAAGTTTAGAATGTGCTAAAAAAATCTCACTTGTTTTCATGTGACCCCCAATTATGCAAAAAAAAGCATTGCAGGCTTTTTACCTGCAATGCTTTAAGAAAGATATATTTTTTAATTAACGATTAGAAGAACCACAGAAGCTCTCCTGCAAGCCTCATGGAGATATCATCAGATGACTCTCCGTTGGCGTAAGTTGTGCCTTTTGCAATGGCATTGAGCGCCCTTGTGATATCCTCAGCTCCTGAGCCAGGGAATAGGAGTGCAGCCCCACCTTTGATGCTGACGTAATCATACAGCTTGTAAATAAGCTCATGGTTCCACTCAATGCCCATAAAGTCATCAATTTCAACATTTGCACCTGTAACTTTTGAGTTGTAGTATGCCTCGACAGCCTCTGGTTCATCAAACCACATGGCCATGAGGTTTGTCTTGTATGTCCACTTGCCAAGGCCTGCGGAAATGCCGCCACCGATCATCTGGAAGCCAGGGTTGTCAAGCTTGGCGCCACCATTGATGCCTGCGCCTGCAACGCTGCCGTAATAGATTGGGAACATACTGTAAAGTATCTGGCCAAAGATCGGATTGCCATCATTACTTATGCCGTGTTCTGTCCCAAAGCGAGGTGCGAAGCGGTCAATGCTGACAGCAGATGCAAAACCTTCAAGGTCATTATCTGTTAAGTCGTCATCGCCCTGGAGATAGTAACCACCAAGATGTGCCTCAAGGCTCTTCAGGCCGCCTGCCATGGATTTGAGGTCAAACGCCACGTCAGCATAACCTGCCCACGCGCTGATGTCTCTGTCCTCTTTGCCTGTCTCAGCATAGTCTCCAAAGGAGTATGCAAGTTCAAAAGTAGGTTTTACAATGCCAAATGCGCCTTTGCCCTGAAGACCTACGAAGTTATGATCAATTTCTTTGGCGCTGAGCTTGTTCTGATCAAGGAAGTAGAAGCCTTCGATGGTAACATCCTTCTGGATGTCATAGCCAACCTTGCCATACATGAATGTCCTGTCATTGTCTTTGGTATCAACAGGCTCTCCAATAGGATTGGCTGCGCCAGTATAAAAACCTGCCTCGTCCTCATCCTTCTTTAAGTAGCGGGCTTCCCAACTTACACCATTTGCCTTGCCGGTGATGCCTATACCAGGGTCGTCATCGCCATAGACCAGTCCGCCATAGCCAATGTCTACGCCCTTTGCATCCCAGCCAGCCTCAATGCGGGATTTGATCTCATCCACCTTGAATGTGGCAAACAGTCTTTCTATGCCAAACTGCTGGGTATCACCGCCAAGGGCAAAGTCTGTTCTGTCTGCTGACTTTCTGTCAAGAACAGTGTCTGACTCAATGGCCATGTAAACATCCCACTTGTCACCCTGCGCAAAGTTGAAGAACAGCCTGTTTTCCCCACGTATGTAGTCGTCTTTGACAGCTCCTCCAGCCTCTGTAAGGTGTGTTTTTGTGCTTTTAGCTGACCCATTGCCAAGAGATGCCATCGCAACGGCAGCCTTGCCTTCCTCAGCAGCGCTGAGGCCGCTGCTCAGGCCGAAATCACGGTCTGTCTCACTGGTTGGAATGATGCGCACTTGGGCGCCCATTTTGATCTTGATGTCTCCAACGGTTGTCACTTCGACACTGCCAGGGCCTGCGATTGCCCCGGAGGCGAACAGCATAGCGATGCCAGCACCCGCAAGGCTCACGCCCAATGTCTTAACTCTGTTTTTCTGCATTTTTCCCTCCTGTATTGATTTGATACTTTTTTTGGGGTTTTTTGAAGTTCCCCATTATACAAATAAGGTACAACAAAAACTAACGGGTGAGCGAGCGCAGACCTGCGCTTTTGACTGCCTCAACCCTTTTCAGGTACAGATCTCTTATCATATTTACATCCTGCATCAGTGTTATAAATTCATCAAACGTCAGTGATTGTTGCGCGTCGCACAAGGCTGTTTTAGGATCAGGATGACACTCTACAAGAAGCATATTCGCCCCAGCCACGATACCTTGAGCCGTGGCATGAAATATGTCCATAATGCCATCAGGACCTTGGGATTTAGAGCCAACAGCATGGCTTGGGTCAACGCAAACAGGCAGACGGGTAAGCCTTTTAACCACTGGCACATGTATAAAGTCCACGAGGTTTCTGTGCGGAAGCCCAAGTTGAGTCTTTGCGCCTCTCAGGCAGAAGATTATTTTTCTGTTGCCTTCGCTTGCAATGTATTCACAGGCATTCAGCGACTCTTCCAAGGTCAAGCCCATGCCGCGTTTGTAAAGTACAGGAAACTCCTGTTGTGAGCCTACAGCTTTCAATAATTCAAAATTCTGGGCATTTCTTGTCCCGATTTGCATCATGACGCCTGTCGGATTTCCTGCCTCTGCCAAGGCTGAAGTGATTTCTTCTATATGGCTTTCCTTCAAAACCTCCATTGCAATGACCTTGATGCCATGTTTGCCTGCGAGTTCAAATACCCATGGCAGACATGCTGGGCCGTGCCCTTGGAAGTCGTAAGGGCTTGTTCTGGGTTTGTAAGCCCCCATCCTGGCAGTGCTGACTCCGACGCTTTGCAAAAACCTGAAAAGCGCCTCTGTATTTGCTGGCGTGTCAACAGCGCATGGCCCCGCGAATATGTGCAGGCTGTCCTGATTAAACTCAAGCCCCTGATAGTTAAAACCAACATCTGCCAAGGCTATGTCGTGTCGTCCGATCTGGCGGTATTTGCTTGAAACCCTTACAACCCTTTCAACGCCTGGCAGATGTTCCAGCGTTTCTGTCGGAATAGTATTAGTTGAGCCGATGAGGTGAATTTCGGTAAGTGCCCTGGTTTCACCCTGCATTTCCACAAATTTGACCTTTACGTCAGGATATTGGTTGAGATGGACAAGGAGCCCTTCAGCCTCAGGGCCTTTTGGCTGACATTCTGGTTTTAATATTATGATCATTTGGGTTTGTTAGCTTTCTGTGTTAAAAGCCTAATCTCCTAAGATAATATTTATGACATTTCTGTTAACATCTTATCGAATGTACGTCAACCTAAAATAAGCCGTCAAAAGCAGGTAAATGGCATAAAAATAACGCAGAGAGATGAATAATTGATTTTTCCACTTGTCAGGCAGGTTTTGTGAAGGTAAATGTAGGCTCTAAAAACATTAATGTAACAAAAAAGGGAAAGGAGAATAGGAATGTCAGTAAAAAAAATAATGTGTGCCGCACTGTCTCTTGCAGCAGGCTGCTTGATTTCAGGGGCAACCCATGAAGAAGCATTGGCAGGCGGGGGCCAAGCCTATCCTAACGGCGCTGAAGGTTTTATGATAGGGGCCGCGCCTCCACCAGGGTTTCATTTTATCAACTACCTTTATTTTTATGGTGCAGATGAGTTAACAAACACCAAAGGCAAAGACAGCGGTATGCTGGATGAAGCAACTGTATTGGCTGAAGTGGCCCGGTTTATCTGGATATCAAACTATCAGATACTTGGGGCAAATTATGGCCAGCACCTGTTTTTGCTTGCAACCGACAGAGAGATGGATTTCAATGCACCAGTTGGGCCAAAGCTCAAAAAACATTATAACTCCACTGATGCCCCTTATGTGATCTGGGCACCATTTTTACTTACGTGGCACCTCATGCAGGGACAGCTTCATGTGGTGTTTGATCTGGCTGATATATACGTCCCGCTTTCCAATGAGGACGATGATAATCTGGCTGCAATGGGCAGAAATTACTGGACATTTGAGCCTGTGCTTGCTGCCACATGGATGCCGACCCCTGAGCTGGAATTTTCAGTGAAGCTTATGTACGACATCAACACAAGGCAGGATGATTACTGTCCTGGGCCACCGGTGTTGCTGGATCGCACGCCTGGCGATGAGTTCCATGCGGATTTCGGGGCATCTTATGCTGTCATGCCGAATCTTCGTGTAGGCATAACTGGATATTATTACAGGCAGCTCGAAGATGATGATTTCCACGGCATGGATGCGTTTCCAGCCCCGCTTCAGTCAGTGCTTGCAGAGATTGAGGGGGATCAGGGGCAGGTTTGGGCTCTTGGCCCTGGTCTTATGTATCAGCACAAAAATTTTATGGCGACCTTGCGCTCTCAGTGGGAGTTTGAGTCAAAAAACAGACCTGAAGGCCAAAACGTGTGGTTTAAGGTCATTTATTCATTTTAATAATTGATGGTGAAGCAAAAAGTCGCCAACTGCCCAACTACTGCTATATTGCGCTGCATCCTTCGTCTTTGCGGCGTACAGTAAGTACGCCTCCTTCCTCAGGATTTGCGCGCCTTGCATTTGACGATTTTTGTTTAGCCATTGTGTATTACGACTTTTTACGAGAATATCAATAATTAGGAGCAATAAAAATGTCTGACAATTACAAGATAGTATTGGACGAAAAGGAGCTGCCTACTGCATGGTTCAATATCATGCCTGAGCTTCCCACCCCCCTTGCGCCGCCTCTTAATCCTGCAACTGGCCAACCGGTTACCCCGGATGAGCTGAAGGTAATTTTTCCTGACAGCCTGATAGCACAGGAGATGAGTGCAGAAACATGGATTGAAATCCCTGCTCCTGTCAGGGATGTCTATAAACTCTGGCGTCCTTCTCCGCTTTACAGGGCAAGAAATCTGGAAAAGGCCCTTAAGACCCCTGCGAGGATATACTACAAAAACGAGGGAGTAAGCCCTGCAGGAAGCCATAAGCCAAACACAGCGGTGGCCCAAGCCTACTATAACAAGGAGGCTGGAATCAAGAGGCTTGCCACTGAAACAGGCGCAGGCCAGTGGGGAAGTGCGCTGTCTTTTGCGACAAGCCTGTTCGGCCTTACCTGCACAGTTTATATGGTTAAGGTGAGCTACAACCAGAAGCCTTACCGTAAGATACTTATGCAGGTCTGGGGCGGCGAGGTTTTTCCTTCACCAACAGACAGGACCAATGCAGGAAGGGCGATCCTTGCCAAAAATCCTGATTCCAATGGCAGCCTTGGCATTGCCATCTCAGAGGCCGTGGAGGATGCGGCCACCCATGAGGACACCAACTATGCCCTCGGAAGTGTGCTAAACCATGTGCTTCTTCACCAGACGGTTATCGGCCTTGAAACCAAAAAACAGCTTGAACTGGCAGGAGACAAGGCTGACGTGTTGGTTGGCTGTGTAGGCGGAGGTTCCAATTTTTCAGGGCTCTGCATCCCGTTCGCCAGCGACAAGATAAAGGGCAAGAGTAAAGTAGATATCATCTGCGTTGAACCGACCTCATGTCCGACTCTTACAAAGGGTATGTATCAATATGACTTTGGCGATACTGCAGGGCTTACACCTCTCATGCTCATGCACACTCTTGGGCATACATTCGAGCCGCCAGGAATACATGCAGGTGGATTAAGATATCACGGAGATGCGCCTCTGTTATGCAATCTTGTCAAATCAGGCGTTATAGCAGCCAAGGCATATCCTCAGAACCCGGTGTTCAAGGCTGCTGTGCTCTTTGCAAGGACAGAAGGTATCGTGCCTGCGCCTGAGACTTCACATGCCATCAGAGGTGCTATTGATGAGGCCATAAAGTGTAGGGAGACAGGTGAAGAAAAGTGCATTGTCTTTTGTTTCAGCGGACATGGTCATTTTGACATGGCAGCCTACAACGATTATTTGGATGGAAGTCTTGTGGATTATGAGTATCCTGAAGACAAGATACTTGAGGCATTAAAGGATTTGCCTAAGTTCCCAACTGGTATATAGATAGGTTTCAGAAAAGCAAGCTGCAATCACGGCATATTTTACCTTTTGCCGTGATTGCAATAACCCTTTTTTTATGTTGTTCTATGTTGTTTGTAGGCGGTATTCGCTTGTATAACTTACTGAAATTATTAAATACAGATTGGCTGTTTTTGTTTTTTACGAGTCTGTCAATGTCGCTAACAAAATGGAAAAAAAGGCTTGACAAGTTGAAGTGGGTTGGGTAGTATCTCACCTCTTTGCATTAATAGCTGGCTTGTAGTTAGCGGTTATGTGTTTAAGATCTTAATTGATAAGATTGTGCTGATTGAAAATGGAAAAAAAGGCTTGACAAGTTGAAGTGGGTTGGGTAGTATCTCACCTCTTTGCATTAATAGCTGGCTTGTAGTTAGCGGTTATGTGTTTAAGATCTTAATTGATAAGATTGTGCTGATTGAAAATGGAAAAAAAGGCTTGACAAGTTGAAGTGGATTGGATAGTATCTCACCTCTTTGCATTAATAGCTGGCTTGTAGTTAGCGGTTATGTGTTTAAGATCTTAATTGATAAGATTGTGCTGATTGAAAATGGAAAAAAAGGCTTGACAAGTTGAAGTGGATTGGATAGTATCTCACCTCTTTGACAAATTTATTGTCAAGTTTTGAAAATAAAAGTTTATTTTTTTGATCTTTGAAAACTGAATAGTTCTTACCAGATTTATGTTTGAGTAAAGATTTAAACCAATTTCGCAAGCTTTGCTTGCGATGCAAGTTAATAACTGAAGGGTTTGATCCTGGCTCAGAACGAACGCTGGCGGCGTGCTTAACACATGCAAGTCGTACGAGAAAGGGGCTTCGGTCCTGAGTAGAGTGGCGCACGGGTGAGTAACGCGTGGGTATCTGCCCTTAGGTTTGGAATAACTTGTCGAAAGGCAAGCTAATACCAGATAATATTGTAAAATCAAAACCGCAAGGTGCCTAAGGATGAGCCCGCGTCCCATTAGCTAGTTGGTAGGGTAATGGCCTACCAAGGCGACGATGGGTAGCTGGTCTGAGAGGATGATCAGCCACACTGG
>DYLC01000077.1 GCA_020722285.1 Desulfobulbus propionicus
CGGGGATTTATCATAAAGTAACTTTTGACTATTTTTGTACAATTGCCGGTGAAAAGCGACATCTTTGAGGTGTACATGAAGTACGCCTCTTTCGCGCCTTGCATTTTACGATTTTTGTTTAGCCGTCGCGTATAACGATTTTTTACGAGACCATTATGCCTCGGCTTCAGGCCTTTTCGAGCTCACATCGCAGAGCCATGTAATCCAGCTCAGGATGGATGCCGAATCTCGTAAGGCAGAAGTCATATCTGACAGGATCCTCAGGGCAAATCCCAGCAAAGGCGTCAGTAATCTCAATAGCTGCCTTGAGATCCGGGCTTTTTCTTTGCACCAAGCCCAATTCCTTTGAAATTTTAAAAAGATGGGTGTCAAGTGGTACGACAAGCTCTGACGATTTAATCGCCTGCCACACCCCCGGATCCACCTTGTCACATCGGCACATCCAGCGTAAAAACAGAAAAGAACGCTTGCAGGCGCTGCCTGCACAGGGGTCAGGTAAAATAAAACCGGATTTTTCTCCTGAATAGCCCAACAGCTTGCGGTTGAACAGGCTGAGCGCTGCCGCGATCCTTTTGGGAAAAAGCCCTTCTTCTGCTGTGTCCCATGCTTTTTTAAATGCCAGCTCTAAAGAGCTATATTCCAAAACCATGCCTCTGATGCCAAAAAGCAGGTTAGTCAGGTCTGTTTCTGTGGTAAACCGGTGTTTAAACCCCTGAAAAAGCTGGCGCAGTTCAGGCAGGGACGCTGAAACAAGAAATGAGCCTGGATTTTCTGAAAGTCTTGAAAGCACATAAGAGACAGATTTCAGTATCTGTTGCACCCTGCCATATGCAAGGCTTGAGGCAATCAGTCCTGCTATCTCTATGTCTCGTGGTTCAGTGTAGTAGTAGAGAAACTCAAGCGGATCAGGATGCACAAACTCGCGCTGGTTGTACTGGTTATAAAGACAGTCAAGAGCTTGGCGGAGTTTTTTTGATGGTGGTATGACAGTCATTCAGAGCCGTTTGCGCTCATTTTCCAGTGGGTTAATGTCATTTAATGCGTATATCCGGTAACTATCCAGCAGAGCACCCCATCTGCTGTGTCATCGGCCTGCTCATGTGCAGGCGGCACACTTCGCAGGCCTCTTCCTTGCATCTGGGGCACTGCTGAATAGTTACAGTACGGTAGTTTGCGTTAGTTTTAGGCATTATACTGGATAGTTACTATATCCGAACGTTCTGCTGCGCGGGAACTCC
Source organism: Desulfobulbus propionicus (assembly GCA_020722285.1). Lineage (GTDB taxonomy): Bacteria > Desulfobacterota > Dissulfuribacteria > Dissulfuribacterales > DYLC01 > DYLC01. The sequence goes on from DYLC01000077.1 coordinate 1,239, forward strand.
TTTTTCGCTGACAAGTAACGCAGTCATGCCCTGCGCCTTGTGCAATAAAAGGCAAGGCTTGGAAAGCTAAAGCTTGCGAGTGAAAGGACAATTTTTGAAACCTCCCATAGTCTATTGTTTCAGGATTTGAAGGGCGTGGTTGATGCTTTTACGCCCATATGTCACGACCTCGTTCGCCACCTGTTCCAGACTCTGCCCCTTGTTTCTGCACTGACTAAGCCTGATAAGCATAGGCAGATTCACTCCTGTGACTACTTCGACATTGTTCTCAGCCAGAAAAGCCAGGGTTATATTGGATGGCGTGCCACCGAACATGTCCGTCAGGATCAGGATGCCATCTCCAGATTGCACCTCTTTGATGGCTTTATGGATGTCTTTTTTTATGCTGTCAATGTCACTGGAAGGGTCAATGGCCAATGCCTTGATATTTTCCATCTTTCCAACAATGAATTCTGCGGTTTGCAGCAATTCATGGGCTAAATTGCCGTGGGCTGCTATGACTACTCCTACCATGTTATGTTTCCTTCCGGATGTCCCTGTGGGTCAGCAGCACATCCTCGCCAGATTTTGTTAGATATTCTTCAATCGCCCTGGATATTACTACGCTTCTGTGATGTCCGCCTGTGCATCCTATGGCTATTACAAAATAGGACTTGCCTTCATCCTTAAATCTTGGCACCAGAAAGTCAATCATCTGTTTGAGATGCTGCATGAAAAGATGAGTTTCCTTGAATGCCATTATATATTGATATACTGATTCATCGCATCCTGTCAAATCCCTCATCCCAGGTTCAAAAAAGGGATTTGGCAGAAAACGCACATCAAAAACCAGATTGGCGTCAGCAGGAACGCCATACTTGAAGCCAAAGGAAAGCACATGAATGGCAAGGCGGTCAAGCCTTTCCCGAGGGGCATAAAGGTCAAAGATGTTTTTCCTTAACTGATGGACATTGAGGTTCGATGTGTCAAGAAGCCTGTCCGCCACCTCCTTGAGGCTGGAAAGCATTGTGCGTTCAAGGGCAATGGCTGATGAAATGTCGCCGCGCGGCTGAAGCGGATGGCCTCTGCGGGTCTGGCTGTAACGCTGGATGAGTACGCTGTCGCTTGAGTCCAGAAAAAGTATCTCAAGATGAAACCCATCTTTTTTAAGACTTGAAAAAATCAGGGGATACTGGGTCAGAAAGCCCTCTTCTCTGACATCCATTACAAGGGCCACCTTTGTGTTGGCCTGCGCTGTTTCTTCTGAGAGTCTGAAAAAATCCGGAAGCAGGGCGATCGGCAGGTTATCAACACAGAAATAACCCATATCCTCAAATGCCTTGAGAGCCGAGCTTTTGCCTGAGCCTGACATGCCTGTTATGATAACTGCCTGTAATCTACGCATTTTGTGGCTTAGATAGCCTCAAAAAGACCCCATCTCTGCGTCAGCAGAGAGGATACATTGATAAACACCCTGAGACGTTGAAGCTGCCTGAATGTCGGCATAAACTTTATCTATCCTGATGAGTTTGGATATCCTTGCCAGCAGTTTGAGATAGAGTGGGCTGGCGTCTTCAGGGGCAATGACCAGAAAGATCAGATGCACAGGCTTGTTGTCCTGGGCATCAAACATGACACCATCATGACTTCTGAAAAGCATGAGTACAGGCCTTTCGACAGCCTTGAATCTTGCGTGAGGTATGGCTATGCCGTTGCCAATTCCAGTGCTGCCGATGTTTTCCCGTTCAAGAATAGTTTGATAGATCTCTTCATGTTCCAGACCAGATATAAACTGTGAGGCAAAGAAAGAGATGGTCTGAAGGGCTTCTGTCTTGTTTTTTGCCTCCAGGCCATCAATGATGTGATCTGATAAAAAAAAGTCTTTGAGCTGCACTATGTGTGTTGTGGAATTAAGACTGAATAAGCCCGAGAGAGCCATCCCTGCGCCAGTGGATTACATTGGCGGAATTGGTATCGGCGTTTATAAATGCAAGAAAGTTGCCTCCAAGCACCTGGAGTTGGTTCACAGCCTCCTCCACACTCATGGGTTTGGCATCCATCTGCTCTACAATTATGACTGGGTGATCAGCATGCTCTTTCTCGATCACTGATTCTACAGCCATTGGAGCAACAGTCGCTCCCGAAGCCTTTTTATCACGCTGTTTGTCCCTGAATCTTTTCAATTGACGTTCAATCTTGTCAGAAAGAATGTCAATGGCAGAATTCATGTCGCCCTGTTCTTCCTTGGCGGCAGCCCTGATACCATCTCCTGAAATGACCACCTCTGCCGTGTGTCTGAATTTTTCCACAGTCAATACAACATTCACATCCATAGGGCCGTCTGAATATTTTTGCAGTTTCTGAAAGCGTTTTTCCACATAATCACGCAGTTCTTCAACTGGTTCAGTGTGTCTGAATGTAACATTGATTCTCATATAATCCTCCCGTTATGTTCGTTTAGCAAATATTTTTGCTGTAAACTAAAAATGTTTTATTTTAAGTTCAGTCTTTTGCGACTGCTTGATGGAAGTATGCCCATCATCTCACGGTATTTTGCGACTGTTCGCCGTGCAATCTGGATGTTTTCTTCTTCAAGTATCTTGACAATCGCCTGATCACTGTAAGGTTTCATGGTGTTTTCTCCCTGAATGATCAACCTGATTTTTTCCTTGACCGCCTGGCTTGCCATGTCATCCCCATCTTCCTTGTGGATGCTTGCGCTGAAGAAGAATTTAAGCTCAAATAGCCCCTGCGGTGTCTGCACATACTTGTTGGTCGTGACGCGGCTGACAGTTGATTCGTGTAATTCCACCTCTTCGGCTACATCTCTCAACACCAATGGCTTGAGGAATTGCACCCCCTTTTCAAAAAAATCGTGTTGAAACTTTACAATACTGCTTGTGACTCTAAAAATTGTCTTCTTTCGCTGGTCAATGCTTTTGATAAGCCATGATGCAGAGCGTATCTTGTCCTGTAAAAATTCTTTTGCCTCCTTAGAAGCATCGCCATGTTCGATAGAGTTTTTGTAATAAGAGCTGAGCTTCAGACGTGGCAGCCCTTCATCATTCAGGCTTACCACAAACTCTTCGCCAACTTTATAGACATAGATGTCAGGAACGACGTAGTGGGGCTCTATAATGTTGTACGACCTGCCTGGCTTGGGCTCAAGCCCTGAGATAATTTTAATGGCATTCATGATATCTTTAGGGGGGATTCCTGTAGCCTTGCAGATCGCCTGAAAGTTGGCTCGTTCAATATGGTGCATGTGGTTTTTTATCAGGTCAATAACAATCGGATTGTCTATGCCAAGATATTTAAGTTGAATCAGCAGGCATTCCCTGATATCCCTTGCCCCAACACCAACAGGATCAAACTGCTGTATTTCAGAAAGTACAAACTCAACCTCGTTTATGCTTACTTCCAGCTCCTGAGCCAAAGCCTCAACAGTTTCCTCAAGGTATCCATCCTCGTTGATATTGCCAAGTATAAGACACCCGATCCTTTTCTCGTCGTCATCAAGATCGGAAAGATTTAATTGCCAGATAAGATGTTCAAAAAGATCAAATGAGCGCGTCAGAAGGTTTTCATAGTTAGGGCCTTCTTTTTCCTCAAAGGAATAGGATTGAAGCACACCCCGCTTGTCATCGTCAAGATACTCGCGCCAGTCAACCTCATCCAGCGCCTTGGATTCCCAAGGGGTTTTTTGTTCTTCAACTGAGCCAAGGGAAGGCATTTTAGATGCAGGGATTTCGATGTCTTTTGAAAGGTCAGTTGGTTTGTAGTCGGTTTCCTGTGGCTGTATCTGTTCCTCTGTGGTAGCATCTTCCAGGACAGGATTGGTCTCAAGCTCTTCCTTGATGGTTTCTATTAACTCAAGGCGTGACATCTGAAGCAGTTTGATGGCCTGCTGGAGCTGAGGTGTCATCACAAGCTGCTGGGTTAATTTCAGGTTTTGTCTGAGTTCAAGCGTCATTTGATTTTAAAATTTAAAGTCCTCTCCCAGGTAAAGCCTTCTGGCTACCGGGCTGTTTGCTATATGGTCAGGAACACCCTGTTCCACGATCCTGCCTGAGCTAACAATATAGGCACGATCACATACCGTCAAGGTTTCCCTTACATTATGGTCAGAAATGAACACGCCGATGCCTTTTTTCTTGAGTTCCAGTATGATCGTCTGGATGTCAGAGATTGCAAGAGGGTCAACACCTGCAAAGGGTTCATCTAATAGCACAAAACCAGGGTCTGTAGCAAGAGCCCTCAGCACCTCAAGCCTTCTTCTTTCGCCTCCTGACAACGACTGGGCAAGCTGGTCAGCCCTGTCCTGAAGCCCAAGCTCCTGGAGCAAAGCCATTGCCCTGGTGTTGATTTCTTCTTTTTTTACACTGCGTTCCTCAAGCGCCAGACGGATGTTATCAAGAACCGTCAGGGTTCTGAATACTGATGGCTCCTGAGGAAGGTATGTGATGCCAAGTCTTGCCCGTTCATACATTGCCAGCCCGGTGATATCTTTCCCATCCAGCGAGACTGTCCCTGAATCACAGTTTACAAGCCCTGCGATCATGTAAAAGGTAGTAGTCTTGCCAGCGCCGTTTGGTCCGAGAAGTCCTACTACGGAAGCAGAGTCTATGCTAAGATTTATGCCATCCACGACATTTCTGGATCTGTATTTTTTTATGAGGTTTGATGCCTCAAGCCTGTTTTTGGGTGGAGTTGGGATTGGCATGAATCAGTTGGAAGGTATGACAACTGCCTCAACCTTGGTTCGTCCATTGCTTTGAACCACGCTTCGTTCTTCGTTTACGTAAAAGATAATGGTCTCGCCTTTTATTCTGTTCTGGCCCTCCCAGACCTGGGCGGAACCTGATATCGTAATTTTCTCAGTGTGTTTTTCATAAACGGCCTTTTCTCCTGTGGCTACTCTCGCCGCCTTTGTTATACGCACATGGCCTGTAGCCACGATTTTGTCAATGGCCCGCTTGCCGGCTTCATTGTCAGCCTTGTTGTTTTTGGCTTGTTTCTGGTAAAAGACATCAAGCCTGTCTGTATCAATCGTAAGGTCATCCTGCCTGGCTATGACGTTTCCTGTAAAGACAACCACGCCATCCTGATCCTTTGCTTCCATCACATCACTCTTTATCTGAATAGCGCCTTTTGGCAATCTGTCAGTATCAGCAGGGGCTGTGGTGGAAGTATTCGCTGTTTTTTCGTTTTTTGCCAGTGAAAATGCAGGAATGCCTGCATCAGATGAGAAGAAAATAATAACGCCTGTTAATATGCAAATTAACTGTTTTATATTCATCAATGCCTCGCTGCTTGTTTGAGCAGTGGTTAACGGCGGTTTGCCACTGCAAATTTTGTAACTATCCAGTATAATGTTGAAAACGAACGAAAACCACCGTAGGGAGGTTTCAGTTTTTTTGCCTCCTCGCGCCTTGTCCTTGCACAAAAAAACTGATTTTTGGAATCTCCCTTCTGATTTTTCTGATTTCCCTTAAAACAGGTTTCCAGCCTGAAAAAGCGTTCCACGCTGGTTTGTTATCCTGAGATTTCCGGATTCAAGGTTGTATTCAAACCTATCTCCGGTTAAAAGCAGGTCTTTTGCCACAAGTTTTACAGGTGTCGGCGAAAAAACCATTTTCCCTTGCTGGTCGTATTCAAGCCGACTTGTAAAGAGTTTTTTATCATCTGGAAATGTTACCACCACATCGCCGGTAAGCTCAAGCTTTTTATCCATTTCATAGCGTCCTTCAGGGGCTGTTACCTTCCATGTCTTGCCTGCTTCTGTATTGATATCAAATGTAATCTGATCAAGTTCCATTTTTTTGCCCATCTCCAGCAGGGTGGCGCTCTGAGATGTGAGGCGAAATACCTCGCCAGCATGGGAATTGCGTGTCAAGGCAACATCTTTTACGGAAATGTCGGCAGTAAAACTGGCCAAGTCTGACAGACCTTGTTTTTCATCCCTGATCGTATCCCTGAAGACAGACCATCCCACAACGACAAGGATTCCCAGAGAAAAAAGCCAGTATTTAGACTGTTTCCAGAAATTCATTAAAGATGCCTGCCCAAAGCCCCTTTGCCTTGAGTATCAGGTCGCATACCTCTCGTACAGCCCCGCATCCTCCAGGCTTTTGCGTGACATAATGACAGTGGTCGGAAAGAGGAGGATGGGCATTTGAGACAGCCACAGCCAGCCCAACCTGTTTGAGCACAGGCAGATCCATCCAGTCATCCCCTATGAAAGCTGCCTGAGCATTGCTCAGTCCTGTTTCCGCGAGGATCTGCCTGAATGTCTCAATTTTGGTCTTTTTGCCCTGATACACCCTTGATATCCCCAGATCCTTCATCCTTGCGCTCACAGCCTCGGATGTCCTTGAGCTGAGTATCGCCACTTCCACACCTGAACGCATCAACAGCTTGAGCCCATGCCCATCATGAACATGAAAGACCTGGGAAACCATGCCGTTGGAGTCATATTGCAGCCTTCCGTCTGTCAACACCCCGTCCACATCGAGAATCAACAGTTTGATTTCCGCAGCCTTTTGCATAAGAATTTCGTGATCATATTTAGCCATAAACAGCCTCCCGGATATTTTTCAGGGTGGAAAGCAGTTTTTCCGCCTCGTCAAGCTGAAGGCTGTTGGGGCCGTCACACAGGGCATTGTCCGGTTTCGGATGTACTTCCATGAATATCCCATCCACCCCTGCCGCCACAGCAGCCCGCGCAAGCATGGCAACGTGTTGTCTTTCACCGGATGAACAGCCATCTCCAGCGCCCGGAAGTTGTACGCTGTGGGTGGCATCGAATATCACAGGAACGCCAAGAGAGCGCATTACTGCAAGGGATCTGAAGTCCACAACCAAGTTGTTATAGCCGAAACAACTGCCTCTTTCGGTAAAAAATACCTGTTCACAGCCGCTTTCTCTTAATTTGTTCAAGACATGCCGCATGTCCCACGGCGCGAGAAACTGCCCTTTTTTTACGTTTACAGGCAGGCCCGTCCTGGCTGCGGCCATGAGCAGGTCAGTCTGTCTGCACAAAAAAGCAGGGATCTGTATCATGTCCAGCACCCTGGCAGCCTCCTCCGCCTGTTGGGGAAGATGGATGTCGGAAATGACAGGGCAATTTACTGCTGATTTGACCGCAGCCAGCATTTCCAGGCCTTTTTCCATGCCAGGCCCTCTGAAGGAATGTAGGGATGTCCTGTTAGCCTTGTCAAATGATGCCTTGAAGATGTATGAAAAGCCAAGGCGTTCGCAGGCTGCAAAAAGTCTCGTCGCTGTCTCAATGCAGATGTCGATGTTTTCAAGTACGCAAGGTCCTGCTATCAGCAGCGGCTTTGAATGATTCAAAAATTGAAATTTATCTGTTTTCATGTCTCCAGATCTTTTTAAACGCTGTTTCTGACAGTATAAAAATTAAACAGCTTTTTAGCAACACGAATTGTATAATACTCCCCGAAATCTGGATAGGGCAACATGGTGCATGGTAGGTTGCCATAATAGGAGAAAAGGAGGAAATTATGTCAGACAACATACACAAGAATCACGAGGCGGCTTTTAAGGCAAAAGTGGCAATAGAATATGATATTTTAGGTTTGCAAAATGAGCCGCCTTTGAATATCCATTATCAGTTATTTCATAGAATGGCATCGGCAATTCTTGAAGCAAAAAGATTTAACGCCAAATATGCCGTAACAATTGTTCATTCGTTCAGTCCAGAGCATAAATGGTTTTCAGATTATCAAGACTTTTTGGGTTTGTTTGGCACTTCAAGCAAAATCAATGAATTGGTAGAATTGCCAGAGTCCGAAGGCAAGCGAGTCTTTACAGGCTGGGTTGTTGGTCAGCAAAAAGCGGGCTAACAAAGCGTGCAGCGGACGGGTGGGATTCTGCGGCTTTTTCAAGCA
>DYLC01000078.1 GCA_020722285.1 Desulfobulbus propionicus
AGAAAACCATCCGTAGTTGGTTTTATCGGCCAGTATTGCAAGTGTCTATAAAGACTAAACCACCAGATTGTGTTTCAATACCACCTCACTTCCCGGGGAATGGTATGCGGATGAGACGAAAATGTTGCGTGATGGTGTGGGCGTCTCTGTAGAACTGGAGAAAACTTGAAAGCTATGACCACACTGCACTTTCTTTGCGGAAAATTGGGAGATGCAGAAACGAAATAGAGAAAAACCCGAAGTTTCCATAGAAACTACGGTAGAGCAATTTGAATACATCACCTCGTTTTTTAAACCGCCTCAGCCAGAAGAGGGTTTCGATATCAAGGTTTACAGTCGGCAATGAAAGAACAATATACGTATAACCCTGCGTTCGAGGCGACCTGTGCGAAAAGCCGCGCAGGTCGGTGAATTCAGACGTTCGGCACAACAAAAGTAGCCAGCATGCCAGAGAATCAACCAAAAAGGAAAAATCTTATTTTTATTTAATACAACAACTCCTTGTTTGCCTCAAGGATCTTATCCTTTTGCTGTTTGCGATGCTTTTTAAGCTTTTTTGCTATATCAGGACATGAAAGCCCAAGGATTTGAAGCGCAAGCATGGCGGCATTGTGCGCGCCTGGCATTCCAATGGCAACAGTTGCCACAGGAATGCCAGGAGGCATCTGAATAGTGCTTAAGAGTGCATCAAGCCCGTTTAATGGAGAGCTGTTTATGGGAACGCCTATAACAGGAATTGTAGTCTGCGCAGCCATTGCTCCTGCGAGATGAGCGGCCATACCTGCGCCAGCAATAATAACATCCATACCCTTTGCATGGGCATTCAGTGCGAATTGAGCTGCCAATTCAGGTGTTCTGTGTGCAGAAAGTATCTTAACCTCGGCAATCACACCAAAGTCTTCCAGTACTTTTTTTGCCTCAAGCATTATATCAAGGTCAGAGGCGCTTCCCATGACAATTCCCACCTTTGGCAGGTGTTTTATGGCTTTTTTGCCGATGTCGTGCCTGTAATGCACACCTTTCCACGAGATTGACTCAACAACCTGATACGCCTTATCTATTGCCTCCGGTATGCCTGCTCCAAGGGCTGTAACTCCAAGTACCCGGCCTCCTGCTGTTACAATGCCCGCATTTGTAGCTTTAGTCCCGGCGTGAAATACGAAAAAATCGTTTGTTATATTAGCTGCTTCATCCAGGTTCTCAATTTTCTTCCCTTTTTTGTAACTTCCAGGATACCCACCTGATGCCATGACAACACAGACGGCAGCGCGTTCGTCCCATTCAAGTCTTAGCTCATTCAGTCTTTTTTCAACACATGCCTCGATAACCTCAAGAAGATCACTTTTAAGCCGCATCAATATAGGCTGTGCCTCCGGGTCTCCGAATCTACAGTTGTATTCGAGCACCCATGGTCTGCCATCCACTATCATCAGTCCTGCGTAAAGCACGCCTTTGTACGGCCTTCCAGCCCTTTCCATTGCATCTACCGTGGGTTTCAGGATTTTATCCATGACTTCCACAGCGAGTTTATTTGTCACAACCGGCGCTGGCGAATAAGCCCCCATGCCTCCTGTGTTTGGTCCTTTGTCGCCGTCAAACACAGCCTTGTGATCCTGGGATGTGGCAAGTGGCAGGATGGTTTTCCCATCGGTTATGGCCATGAACGAGGCCTCTTCTCCAACCAAATAGTCTTCCACTATGAGCCTTGCCCCTGCATCGCCAAACTCCCTGCGGTTCAGGATCATGTCTGCTGTCTCTTTTGCCTCAGCAAGATCGTTTGCTATAATCACACCCTTTCCTGCGGCAAGTCCATCAGCCTTGAGAACTACAGGAAAGGTATTTCTGCTTTCAAGCCAGGCCACTGCCTTGGAATAGTCAGAAAAGGTTGTGAAGCTGGCTGTTAGCACGCCTGCGTTTTCCAGCAGCTCTTTCATAAAAACCTTGCTGGCTTCCAGTTCGGCAGCCATTTTGGAAGGTCCGAATATTTTCAGGCCATTTGCCTCAAACAAGTCAACAATGCCACCGGCAAGCGGTCCCTCTGGCCCAACGACAGTTATGTCGATCTTGTTTTGTTGTGCAAAGTACAGGAGTCCTTTTATGTCGTTGGCATCAATATTGATACAATTTGCATGTCTAGCTATGCCGGCATTTCCTGGAGCGCAGTAAAGGGCGCTAAGTCTCGGACTTTGAGATAATTTCCAGCACAGGGCGTGTTCTCTGCCCCCTGAACCTATTACAAGGACTCTCTTCTTCATAATTATATTCCTTTGAACAAAATTTCTGATTTCTGGAACTTCCCATTAGATATCAAAACACATAAAATCTTCTGTAGCGGTGACGTCTCCGTCATAAAATTTTCTGCATGATAACGCTGCGTCATGGTCATCACATGCCGGGTAAAAATGTGTAAGCAGAAGTCTTCCAACCCCTGCTGATGCAGCGATTCTTCCTGCCTCGGATGGTGTCAAATGCCCTGGCCTTTTGTCATTTTCAGGGCAGGCGCATTCGCAGACAAATAAATCAGCCCCTTTTGCAAATTCACATAATTCGTCAGTGAAATCTGTATCGCCAGAAATAACAATGGATTTGCCTTTTTCATCTTCAATTCTGTAGGCAAGGCTTTGAGGTGTATGTAAGACTGGACAGGTTTTGATGATAATCGGCGGAATCTGCATGGCGCAGGGCATGTGTGAGGGGATCTCTTCAAGAATAATCTTGTCTGGCTCGATCTCCAGCCATTGCCCAAAAACCTTCTGCATGCCCTCATAAAGCCCTGCAAGCCCCTCTGCCCCCATGATTCTGACTGGAGCCTTTCTGTAAAAGCCAGGTGCGTATTTGGTCGCAAAGATGTATGGCGCAAACTCGCCGATGTGGTCAATATGAAAATGGGTGTAGAGGATCAGATCAATGGAGCTGTACGGAATACCGGCATTTTCAAGCTGCCTGAGTGTGCCGCTTGCGCTGTCAATCAGTATATTCAAACCACCGGCCTTTACGAGAGTGGCAGGCCCTGCTCGCCTTTTGGATGGCGTACAGGTACCTGAGCCTAAAATGATCACCTGCATGGCAGACTGTTCAGATTAGATGCCGAGGCTCTTTTTGATCTCGGCCACGACTGCCTCACTGGATGTGCCAGTAATGGTCTTTAAAAGCCCTTCCTTTTCGTAAAAGCCGATAAGTGGAGCGGTTTTTTCATTGTAGGTATCAAGCCTGTGGCTGATAGCCTCTTCAGTTTCATCAGCACGCTGAACTATCGGGCTTCCGCACTTGTCACACACTCCTTCCTTTTTAGGAGGCATGCTTTTTACGTTGTAGATAGCCTGACATGCGGTATTGGAGCAGGTTCGTCTTGTGCAGAGGCGATCAAAGATCACATCCCTTGGCACATCAATATTTATGACTTTGTCAAAATTGATACCGAGCTTGACAAGCAGGCCCTTTAACGCTTCAGCCTGTGGGATAGTGCGTGGAAAACCGTCGAGAAGAAAACCCTTCTGGCAGTCCGGTTCCTGAAGCCTCTTTTCCATGATACCCATAATGAGAGAATCAGGAACAAGGTCGCCCCGTTTCATATAGCCTTCAGCCTCTTTTCCAAGCTCTGTGCCTGCCTGAACTGCCCCGCGAAGGATGTCTCCTGTGGATATCTGGACAGACCCATCAATGGCTGTGAGCTGTTTTGCAACTGTGCCTTTTCCCGCGCCAGGGGCGCCAAGCAATATGATTTTCATGTGTAACCTCCGATAGAATAAAATAAAATAATTGGATTTGAACGGATACTATAAAATCGAGAAAACGTAAAGGCGATAATGACGATTGCAATCCATTTTTATGCCTATTATAAGATATCCTGCAACAGAAATCAGCGTCATCCTGGAGACCATCATGACAAATATAACCAGTCACGCCATTTACCTGAATTTAATCGTGGCGATATCAGCCTATCTTGTAGGATCAATCCCTTTTGGTCTTCTCATATCAAAATCAAAAGGCGTTGATATCAGGGAACATGGCAGTAAAAATATAGGCGCAACAAATGTAGGCAGGATTGTAGGGAAAAAGGCAGGTCTTTTGACCTTGGCATGTGATTTTTTGAAGGCGTTTATTCCGGTTATTCTATGCCGGTATTTTTTGGCTGCTTATCAAGGCCTGGAACTGTCTGGCCTTGCAGCAGGGTTGTTTGCATTCCTCGGGCATTGCTTTTCGCTATATCTGGGTTTTAGGGGTGGAAAGGGGGTTGCCACAGGGGCAGGCGTGATTCTTGGGCTCTGTCCGTTGACCCTTGCTGCCGCCCTGCCGTTTTTTCTGGCTGTGGTCAGAATATCCGGCTATGTCTCGTTAGGCTCGGTTCTGACTGCGGCGTTTGCGCCTGTTGTGACGTATTTTATCTGTCGGGATGTCTTAATAACAGCCACAATTGGCCTGATTGGACTGATTATTCTCATAAGACATCAAGATAATATCTCGCGTCTGATGAAGGGGGAAGAAAAAAGCTGGCGAAAAAAGGATTGAAAAAGCGATAGCCTGCAACAATAAAACAAAGCAATTTTTAATGCTTGATGAATAAAAAAATAGTGCTATTTTTTTATTCATGTGTTATGGTGCATAAATTCAACTGTAACTACAGGTGAATTTATAAAACAGCTTGATAATCAGGCAAGTAAAAAGGAGTAAGTCTTAATGTCAGCAGGAACAGTAAACGGTACAGTAAAATGGTTCAACGCGTCCAAGGGGTATGGTTTTATTGAGCAGGACAATGGTGGCAAGGATATCTTTGTTCATCATTCAGCAATCCTTAAAAATGGATACAAAACCTTGAATGATGGCGAACGTGTCAGTTTCGAGATCGTAAACGGCACAAAAGGGCCAGCAGCAGCTAATGTAAAGTCATTGTAAGTCAAAAGAGTTTTATATCTACAGATAATGACCACAAAAGCCTCGCATTTTGCGGGGCTTTTTTTTTGCTGTCGTTTTTCAGCCAAGTTCACTAGAACAATTTAAGGGATATAACTTTATGAATATGTATGTAGGAAATCTTGCTAAAACCCTCACAGAGGAGGAATTAAAGGCTGCGTTTGCCCAATTTGGTGAGGTGTCAAGCGTAAAAATTATAATGGATCATTTCTCAGGCCGCTCAAAAGGGTTTGGTTTTGTTGAAATGCCCAATAACTCAGAGGCAGACAAGGCAATAAAGGCTTTGAATAAACAACCTCTTAACGGCAATGAACTTAAAATCAGTCAGACAATGGAAGGTAAAAAACATCAGAAAAAGAGGTCTCGTCATTATTAAAAAATAACATTAGCATTTTGGGAACATTTTTTGCTATGAGTAGTTGCAAAGAAAAAGGAGGTTGCCAAATGTCGCTAAATTTTAAGGTTTATTTATTTGTTTTAATTAGTATTTTCGCTTTAATAACACCAGCATATTCCGGTCAGTATATTTATATCGCCCCTGAAAGACTTGCCTATGCCTATCCTCTTGAAGAGGATATCCAGATTATCGGCTATCTCAGAAATCTGTCTGATGGGGCGCTTCTTGACATCATGGTTTCCCTTCAGCTTCCAGATGGAACTTACAGATATTTGAACCCCGCGCTTGAGTTTCATCCTGCAAAAGTCAATCTTCTTACCAAGTTCCCCTTTGTTGCAGTGCCAACAGCGGACCTGTTCGCATTAAACGCCACCAAACTTTTTAATCCTCCTAAAACAGAAGGCGATAAAGATGTTCCTGTATCCGAGATGCCACCCGGAAGATATGTTTTTACTACAACCCTTTCAGGTGCTGCTTCAGACAGAAGTGAGGTGGCGTTTTTTATAGTTGCCAAAGAACTTCTTCCCTCTATTGTAACAACCCCTAATCCTGTGATAGACAGCATCGACCTTCCATATGGAGCGCCTGGCGACGTGGTTACTGTAACAGGTAGAAATTTCAGAGGCAAACCTGATGTTGTGGACACTGCCCTTGTGTCCCAGCTTATGGTCAAGGTGACGCAGGCCGGACTTGAGGGACAGGTTGTGAATGTTAATGAAGACGGGAGTGAGCTTGCCTTTCAATTGCCGCAACAGGCAGTGAACGGGCCTGTGGTAGTGCATGTTCATGTTCCATACTGGGTTGAAACCCCTACAAACAGGGATCTTATTCCCATGAGCGTTGTCCTTTCCTCAAATGAGTTTCCATTCTGGGTTCAACCAAGGATTGAGGGTTTTGATGTGCAGCAGATTGCGCCTGCTCAAGGCGTTGTTATAACAGGAAAGAATTTTTACGCAGATAAGCCTGAAGGCAATATCATTTCATTTGACGGAATAAGGGCAACCGTGACTGCGGCCACAGAAACGTCCCTTAATGTGACTGTGCCTTATCTGGGAGACAGTCAGAAAAATGTAGCAGTGGTGGCAGCTACATCTGGCATAGCCTCAGATCCTTTTTATATCTCGTATGTGCCCATCAATGCGACATCCCTGATTCCAAGAAGGGTTGTGGCAGGCTCTACAGCCACGATTTATGGCAGGGGGTTTTCCGCCACACAGGAGGAAAATCAGGTATTCGTGAACAATGTCCCTGTCAAGGTCACATCAGCCACAGAAACCCAGATCGTTTTTCAAACAGACAATGCCACGCCATCAGGATATGTTACTGTCAGTGTGAAAGGCTTTGAGTACAGGACTGATTTTTACCTGACAATCCTGCCTGTATGGTAATGTGAAAAAGGTTTCATGCGCATGTCCTCACCTGTTATTGTCGGGTGCATTTTTTTATTCAGGAAAATGGTTGATTTTTACACATAAGCCACTATACTTGCTTGAAAAACAAAAAGGAGGCATTGAAACATGAAACTTATTCTTCTGGGCGGTCCTGGCGCAGGCAAAGGCACACAGGCCAATTTGATCAAGGAAAAATTCGGTATCCCGCAGATATCAACCGGAGATATGCTGAGAGCGGCAGTAAAGGCAGGCTCACCACTTGGTCTTGAGGCAAAAAAATTTATGGATTCTGGTGGACTTGTGCCAGATGATGTGATAATCGGGCTTGTAAAGGATCGTATTCAGCAGGCTGATTGCGCCAAAGGTTTTCTGTTTGACGGCTTCCCCCGCACAATTCCTCAGGCTGAGGCCATGAAGAATGCAGGGGTTCAGATCGACTACGTTGTAGAGATAGACGTACCTGATGCAGAGATCATCAAGCGCATGAGCGGTCGCCGTGTGCATTTGGGTTCAGGCCGCACTTATCATGTTACATTCAATCCGCCAAAGGTTGCAGGCAAAGACGATGTGACTGGTGAGGATCTTATCCAGCGTGAAGATGACAAGGAAGAAACCGTAAAAAAACGTCTGGATGTTTACCATGCCCAGACAGAACCGCTTGTTGATTTTTATAAAAAGTGGCAGGCAACAGGGGAAGCTGCGGCTCCCAAGCATGTCAGGATAGATGGCGTTGGCTCTGTTAATTCCATCACTCAGGCCATTTTTAAGGCGCTTGGCGCGTAAATAACACTGTTAGATATCCAATAGTTATGATAAAAGGGGGCGTTATGCCCCCTTTTTGATCAGGATTCCAGCATAAACATCTTAAGGTCTTTTGCCGGGGATTTCCATTGGCCAGTCTGACGATTCCTTTTTTGATTTACAGGATATTTTGAAGTATAATTTTTAAATTCTATATATTGCGCCCTTTAGATGACAGGGTAGTACTTTCTGCTCCGCCACTGACTTGCAAAAAGACCGGTAGAAGAAAGGAATTTTTATGTTGACGGTTCAAGAACTGACACAATTGCTGGAAGATATGGAATCCGACAGGGTTGAACGAAAGCCTTCTGCAAGTGACCGGAGTAAGATCAGAAGGACAATATGCGCCTTCGCCAATGATATGCCCGGACATGGTGAAATAGGCGTGATCTTTGTGGGTGTAAATGACGACGGAAGCTGTGCTGAATTGCCTGTGACCGATGAATTATTAAGAACGCTCTCCGACATGCGTTCTGACGGTAATATCCTTCCGCTACCCACAATGAGAATCCAGAAACGCATAATTAATAATTGTGAAATGGCAGTGGTGGAGGTGGAACCATCGGACAGACCTCCCGTGCGGTATCGAGGATGTGTATGGATACGGGTGGGGCCAAGGCTTGATACTGCCACAAGCGAGGATGAAAGAAGACTCTCTGAACGTCGCAGGGCAATTGACCTGCCCTTTGACTACAGGCCGGCGTATGGAACCGCCCTTGAGGATCTGGATATGGATTTCTTCTCGAAAACCTATCTTCCCGCAGCGGTGGCTCCCGATGTATTGGAGCAGAACCAAAGACCTGTTGAACAGCAGCTTGCCTCACTAAGATTTCTGACAAGAGAAAACATCCCGAACTTTGGGGCAATCCTCGTTCTAGGCCGTGAACCTCTCAGCTATGTCCCAGGGGCCTATGTCCAGTTTCTTCGGCTTGATGGCGGGTTGATCACTGATCCCATCAGGGATAGAAAGGAGCTGACAGGTCCTTTACATGATGTTTTAAATCGTTTGGACGAGCTTATTAAGATCAATATTACCTCAGCCGTGGATGTCGTATCTTCCTCCAGGGAGATTCAAAGTCCTGACTATCCCATAGCAGCGCTCAGTCAATTGATGCGGAATGCGTTGATGCATCGCTCCTATGAAAATACAAATGCTCCGGTCAAGATATACTGGTTTTCAGACCGAATTGAAATGTATAATCCAGGGGGATTGTATGGTCAAGTGAACCCGGATAATTTTGGCATGGGAGCCACTGACTACCGCAATCCTCTCATCGCTGAAGCCATGAAGGTGTTGGGATATGTGCAACGATTCGGCATGGGCATCCCTTTGGCCAGGCAGGAATTGATGAAAAACGGCAAT
>DYLC01000079.1 GCA_020722285.1 Desulfobulbus propionicus
ACACCTTGCTATTTACCAAAATTTCTGATTTCCGGGGCTTCTCTTATGTCTGAAGTAATTACATGGTCTCTGACCTGCACCAGCATTCTCGGGGCTGTTTTGAACGTCAAAAAAAGGCGTTCAGGCTTTATCGCCTACACTGTTGCCAATGTAGGATGGGTGGCTGTGGATATCTATTATGGCGTCTATGCCCAGGCAGCGCTTTTCATTGTTTTTACAGGGTTGTCTGTCTGGGGATTGATTACATGGAAGGATAAGCCATGGTGAGAGAGAAGATAACCTGCCATTTTTTAACATTTGAGCACAAGGCCGACATTGGTGTTGAGGGTGTCGGTATGGAATATTGAGGATGCATCTTCCTTGCATTTGGGGCGTTGCTGAATAGTTACGAATGCATTTGCCTTTTTTCCTGATGCCTGTGCAGTTTATCGGCTTAGCTCCTGACGTTACCGTTTTGTTGTGTATTATTTTCGACAAAATTTCTAATTTTTACAAGTCCCCTTGTCATTGTCTGTAGATTTGTTTATGGTTTTATGATGAGTAATTTTACAAGGATTTTTTAAGGAAAAGTCAGATGTCAACCTTCAGTTCCCTTACTGAAAAGCTTGGAAGCATTGAAAATCTGCCATCCATTCCCCATACGCTGCACAAAGTGCTGACTGCTCTCGATGACGTTATCGCCAATTCTGACACTCTTGAAGATATCATTAAGGAAGACCCGAGTTTGACCGTTAAGCTGCTTCATTCGGCTAATTCACCTTATTATGGTCAGGCTGGCCAGATAAACAGTATTTCAAGGGCTATTTTGCTGATGGGGATGAATGAGATGCGCTCCCTTGTAATAGGCGTGTCTCTGTCCAATACATTCAGCGGCAAGATAACCCTGCCAGGTTTCAGCGCCAGAGATATCTGGCTTCACAGCGTGGCTGTTGCAACTGCATCCAAGCTGATAGCTGAAACCCAGAATGACATAGACCCTGATGAGCTTTTTACTGCGGGCATGCTGCACGATATCGGGAGGTTTGTTTTGTGTCTTTTTTTGACAAACGAATATGCGCAAGTGCTTCGGCTGCATACTGGTTCGGAAAAAACACTTTATGTGATTGAGGACGAAAACAATCTGTCCCATGCGGAAGTTGGGGCGTATCTGGCTCATAGATGGGGTTTGAGCGAGTTTTTGATGTCAGTAGTCAGATATCACCACAGACCCCAGGGTGCAGGGCCTTATCTTAAGCCTGCCTCAGTAGTTTTTCTGGCAGACATCATTTGTAAAAAACTCAGGATAGGTACATGTATTGACGAAGAAAAAGAAAAAATACTTGTGCCTAAGGTGCTTGGTCTGAGCCAGGATGTTGTTAAAAAGATCGTGATGGATATGAAGGTGGAAAAAAGCAGGCTTGAGCTGACATGGGGTGCTGTGTTGATTGATTGAGTTTTTGTAACTATCCAGAAATTGTTTGTTGTTTTTTTGTGCCTTGTTTTTAAACAAAATTTTTACTTTTTGGGGCTTTTTCATGGAGCAGGAGAAGGATTTGAAAAGCGGACGGCGGATTAAGGTGCTGGTGGTGGATGACGCCTCGTTTATGCGTAAAGCCCTGACGGACATACTTGCCGGGGATGAAGAAATCGACGTGGTAGGCGCAGCCAAACAGGGACAAGAGGCGCTTGAGTTTATAGAAGCCCATGATCCTGATGTTATAACTATGGATGTGGACATGCCTGTGATGGATGGGATTACAGCCGTGAAGCACCTCATGATACGGCAGAGAAAGCCTGTGGTGATGATAAGCAGCCTTGGTTATCAAGGCATGGTGGCACTGAATGCCTTCAGGCTTGGAGCTGTGGATTTTTTCCCAAAACCCTCTGGCGCTGTTTCTCTCAATATCAAGGAAGGCGCTGACGAACTGTGCCGTATCATCAAGCAGGCCGCCATGATTTCTCCAGATACCATCAGGAGGGTGAGGCTTAACTTGCAGCAGTCTGAACGGGTAAATCCTGCTCCAGCCAATGGTATGGTGATCGTTTTTGCAATGCTCGGGGCTGCTGGCAACATGATTCGTCTTTTTGCAAACCTGAAGCCATCCACCAATCTTGCATTTCTGGTGGCTACCGATATACCGATTGCGATTGCAGACCCGTATGCTGTGGCGCTGTCCGAGCTGTTGTCCTGGCGTTTTTATACCAACAGACTTACTGATTTCATATCTTGCAGCCTTGGCTGCGGGGAAGTCACCATATCAACTGTGCTGGAAAATGACGGTCTGTGCGCATTTAAGGATGACGATTTGTCTGTGGAGCTGTCTGAGTTTGCTACTATTTTCACTGGAAAGGCAGACAGATGTCTGGCTGTTGTGCTGGGAGGAGAAAAAAGCTGCGCCATCGAGAGAATCAATGATGTGTCGCAGTGCTGTGAGGCGTTGCTTGCATTGTCTCCGATAAGATGTGTCTATGGATCGGCCTCTGAAATCTCGCTTTCGTCAACAGATAAGGCACTGCAAGTAAACAGTGAAGAGGAACTTTACAGGCAGATTGAGGCATTCGGACGCAAGCTTAAATTGGCTAATTGAAGGGAATTGCCAGAAATTAGAAATTTTATTTAAAAAGCAAGGCTTGGCAAATAATGAAACTATTGGTCAACAGGGCAATTTCTGGAACTTTCATGAAAATATGAAGCGGAGGGGGTGTAATGATGGTGACAAGGGACGAAGCTGGCGGGAAGGTCAAGGTTTTTGTCGTGGACGATTCTCTTCTGATGTGCAAGGCTCTTCGAAATATTATCTCGCAGGACCCCTTGCTGGAGTATGCTGGCTATGCGCTTGACGGCAAGGAAGCCATTGAGCTTCTTGCCAAGACCCCATGTGATGTATGCACTTTTGATGTACACATGCCTGTCATGAATGGCATAACACTGTTAAAGCACGTTATGATCCGGAATCCGAAGCCGGTTTTGATGCTGAGCGCTTTTACTGCTGAGGGAGCGCGGGTTACGTTTGATGCCTTGCGTTTCGGCGCTGTGGATTTTTTGCAAAAGCCATCAGGATCGTCTAAGGAGGAGATTGACGCCCAGTCTGAAATTATCAGGGAAAAGATAAAAAAAGCTGCACGAGTGCGTGTCGCCGCTGCTCAGTATCTTCGACTAAAAAAGAATGTCCAGCAGGCAGGACAAAATGAGTCGGATAATGCAAGGCAGATTGGCAGGATTACATTGATGGGAGCAAATACTGGTGGATATGCCTCTCTGTTAAAACTTCTGCCGTCACTGCCAGCCTCATTCAGAGAATCCGTTCTTGTTGCTCTTGGAGCATCCAGCATGCATATCGTCGCATTTGTGGAGTATCTCAAGGGTTATGTGAACTACCCATTGTTTCATGGCAAGGATGGGGATGAATTGCTTCCAGGGACTGTCTGTCTTTGTTCCTCTCAGGAGGGATTGAGTGTAACCCAAAAAGACAACAGGATAATTTTGCATGCAGATTCCTCTGTGGGTGAACACAAGGATGGTATGGATCGAATATTTATGTCAGTTGCTGAGATTTTTGGCGACACCTGCCTTGGCATCATGCTTTCTGCTGATGGAACAGATGGCCTTCAGGGTGTAATTTCTTTGAAAGGGAAAGGCTCGGAGGTTTGGGTGCAGGCTTCTTCAACGTGTCTTTCAGCAGAGCTTCCTCAAAAGATTATTGCCCTTGGTGGTATCAAGATATTCACCCTTCCTGAGATGGCGGTGAGGTTGTTTCGCTGAGAGGGTCTTGGTAAGCGAGATAAAACCCCATGAATTCCCTTCCTGAGATGGCGGTTGCCAAAGACAACAGCTTCGCAAACCATCAGCAGCCAGATGAAAAACAGGGCGTAGCGTTTTTTAGCGGCATGGTTGAAGATGTGGAGCTTGCGGACCTTATCCAGATGGCCTGTCTTCAGGGACAGGACCGGGAGCTTGTGGTGACAAGGGGTGACAAGACAGGCAGGGTGTTCATCAGCAAGGGAGATGTGGTGGATGCAGAGCTGGAAGGTCAGCAGGGGGAGGATGCATTTTTCAAGATCCTGATGTGGTCAGGTGGTAGTTTCGTGCTGAAAAAGGCGGAGGCGCCGGCTCAGACAATCTTTACGCCCTGGAACTTTCTTGTCATGGAGGCGCTAAGAAAGCTGGACGAGGGTATGCTTGGGGATGAGGAGTCAATGAAAGTCAGGGTGCTGATTGTGGATGACTCTGCTTTTTTTGCCAAAGCCTTAAAAAAAGCCCTTGAGGAAGATGGTAAGGTTGAGGTTGTTGGTATTGCTGAAAACGGCAAGATGGCGATAGAGCTTATGAGTAAAAGCAATCCTGATTTTTTGACCCTTGACATCAATATGCCAGTAATGGGAGGGGATGCTGTACTTAAAAATATCATGGTTCGATCTCCAGCGCCTGTCCTTGTGCTCAGTGGATTGAGTGAGGCAACCTTGCCAAAGGCAATGGAGTTTTTGCGTCTTGGCGCTGTTGATTTTGTACCCAAGCCTTCAGCCGACCATGAGTGGGAACATGTTATGGAACGGATCAAGAGACATGTTGAAAATGCAAAAAAATATAATATGAGAAATATAAGGCGCGCAAGGCTTTTCCCTGTAATGCGTAAGTCTGCAAGTGACAGGCCGGCTTTGAGGCTGCTGGCGCTGATTGCCGGGCCTGGTGGATTGCTTGAGATACAAAAGATAATGCCTGCCCTTGGTATGCTGAAGGATTGGAGCGTAATTATATCGCTTGATGTGGACAGACGTTTTCTCCCGCATCTGATTACATATCTGGATAAAATCTGCGAGATGTCTGTCTGCGAACCTTCTAAAAGGGTTGAGCTTAGGTCATCGCAGGTCTGCCTGTGCGCATGGCAGGATGTATGGGAAGTAAAGCAGGAAGGAGGGAAAAAATGGGTTGAGTTTGAAGCAGGATTGGCGCATTTGAATGGGGAAGAGTGCGCTGTAAGACTGAATCGTTCGTTGATCTCTGCAAGCAGTGCGTTTGGAGACAAGCTGGCTGTTTGCGTTATGACAGGAACGGATATGGATTTAGATGAAGGCGTGCAGGAAGTTGTCATCAAGGGCGGTCATTTTTTTCTCCAGAAGACGGAAAGCGCTTTGTGTTCAGCGCCTTTATTAAAGCTTGGAGCTCTTGAATATGAGGAGGCCTTGATAGACAGTGATACTGTCCTGCCACTTCTGAAGCAGTTGGCATAGAAATAAGAGGGTGGCGCTAAAATTTCTATTTTTTGGAACTACCCAAGAGATAAATGGGGGGGCTGACATGGCGCGCGTGTTGATAATAGATGATTCAAGTTTTATGCGAAAACGACTTGTAGATGTCATTTCAAAGGCAGGGCATGAAGTGGTTGGCCTGGCTGCAGATGGGGCTGACGGGGTGAATGCCTATAAAAATACCACGCCGGACCTGGTTGTGATGGATATAACCATGAAAAACATGGATGGGATAACTGCTGCAAGGCATATAAAGGATTGGGATAGGGGCGCTCGCATTGTGTTTATGAGCCTTGTGACCGATGAAGATGTAATAAGGCAGACACAGGAGCTTGGGGCGTGTGGTTTTATCAAAAAAGACGAATACGATAAACTGATTAGTTTGTTGGGCTAAAAAGGAGTGAGTCATGGCGCATGATAACGAAATGCTCAAGGAATATCTGGTTGAGGCACAGGAAAATCTGGCAGAGCTTGAATCAGCCCTGCTTTCGCTGGAGCAGTCTCCACAGAGCAGAACCACACTCGACGCCTGTTTCAGACATGCGCACACAATAAAGGGCGCTTCAGGCTATATGGGGTTCAGCCGTACCAACACCCTGACTCATGCGATGGAAAACATCTTTGATGCTCTGCGAAAAGGGACGGTTTCTCACTCTGGCAGGTTGATGAACGTGTTGTTTCAGGCCTACGACAGGCTGGCCAACCTTGTGGAAGAGGTCGCCTTGCCAGAAGGCGAGACTTCTGACACGACTGATGTGCTGGAGCTGCTGAGGAGTATCATGGAAAAAAAGGACGAACTCATGCAGGAGGCGGCACAGACGGGGAACTCGGATGTCGCTGTGGCATCTCAGGAATCCTCTCCTGAATTTTCTGAGTCACCGCCAGTTTCGGAGGTTTTGTCGTCAATGCCAGAGAGCTTGGCAGACGATGATCAGGAGCTTATTGAGATATACAGGGAAGAGATCAAAAGTCTGTTCAATCAGGTCAGTGAGGCTGTCACCCTTGATATAGATTCAGCTAAAAAGATCGTGGCTGACATGAAACGGGTGACCAATTATGTCGGATACGACAACATAATGACTCAGTTGAATGTTTTTGAGCAGGAGCTTGATGCCTTATGGCAAGACGCAGATGGGGAAAAGGCCCGGAAAGATTTGATGTGTGAGAGGCTTTTCAGGATATTTGAGCCAGTTACCGGAGGACTCCTTGTGTACAGTCAGGATGTGGCGGCGCCTTCAGATTCTGCCGGAACTTTTGAAGACGATCCTGAACTCTATGGGATTTTTGTGGATTTTATCAAGGAAAATATGGCACCATTGCAGACGATACCTGATATGCCTGATGAGGAGTGGATAGTGGGCTGTCAGAATTCTCTTGAGCAGATCAGGTCTTCGGCCCATTATATGGACTACATGGACATCGTGGCGCTTATAAGTGAATGGGAGGAAAGATTGACCGAGTCATTGACCTCCATGCAGAATAGAGGCGTTTTCGACCCAGAACCCATGAGAAATATGTGGAAAAGGCTTGGGGCGCTTGTGCCTGAGATAGTGCAATCACAGGCAGGTGGAATGGAGAATGTCTCTCAGGACGCTGAGTTATTGCAGGATTTTGCCTCTGCTTCATTTGGCGATGCACTGGATAGCTCTATGGATCAGTCGTTTCTATCTATAGAAGAAACTGTTTCGAAACAGCCATCTGAAGGCTTAGCGGAGCAGACCCCCTCGGAGGCTGATTTATTGCAGGCGTTTGCCTCTTCCTCTTTTGATGATGCGCTGGATAAATCAATGGAGCAGTCACTTTTGGCTACAGAAGAATATGTCACGAAACAGGAGGTGATGGAAAAAGAACCAGGCGAGGCCGGGGAAGACTCCCTTGGGATGGCCATGGATGGTCTTTTTGACCAGCATACCCAGTCGATTGCCCCATCCTTGGAGATATCAGCCCAATTTGAGGAAGAAAAAATTGCGCCTCAAAAATTCCTGGAACCTGTGCGGCCTCAGCCAGCCAGGCAGGAGTTGGAGCCAAAGCCAAAGCTTTCACCAGAGCCTTCGGCAGCCTCCCAGACAGTGAGGCTTGAACTTGAAAAGGTGGAGGGGTTGTTGAGCGAGGTCAGTGAAATGGTTGTTTTGCGTTCTGCTCTTGGGCATCTGAGTGAAGATTTGAGGGATGTGTACTCAGGCCTGAGAACCCATCATGTCTCTCTTGCAGCTCTTAAACCCCTTAAAGAGGTCATTACAAAGGTTGGAGAACACACTGCGTCCATGTCACGCGTGGTGCAGAACATGCAGGATACTGTGATGCGCATGCGAATGCTCCCTGTCAGACAGCTTTTTGACCGCTACCCAAGGGTTGTCCGTGATCTGTCAGTCAAGCTTGGGAAGCAGGTGTCCCTTGTGATGGAAGGTGAGGAGACCGGGCTTGACAAGAGAGTGATGGAGCAGATGGCTGATCCGATGCTGCATCTTATAAGAAACGCTGTGGATCATGGCTGTGAGATGCCTGATGTCAGGAAGAGTCTTGGCAAACCTGAGCGGGCCACGATACTGCTTTCAGCAGCACAGGAGGGCGGACAGGTCGTGATCAGGATAAGAGATGATGGCAAGGGACTTGACCGGGGTGCAATCATCAAAAAAGCGTCTGCAGCCGGGCTTTTGAAGGAGATAGATGCCCAGAAAATGTCGGATGAAAGGATATGGGAGCTGATTTTTCTGCCTGGCATCTCCACCGCTGAAACAGTTTCAGATACTTCAGGCAGGGGGGTAGGGATGGACGTTGTAAGACGGAATGTGGAAAAAATAGGGGGAACTATCTCTGTTCAATCGCATCCGGGCTGGGGCGCTGAAATATCCATTAGAATTCCTCTGACCCTTGCCATTATCAAGGCGTTGCTCGTGAAGGTTGGGCGTCAGACCATGGCGATTCCATTGAATGCAGTACAGGAGACCCTTCGCCTGAAAAAGGGCGAAACAAGCCAAATTGAGGGGTTCGAGGTGTTTTCACTGAGGCAGGACACAGTGCCTCTTATCAGGCTCGCCAAGATATTCAAGGGAACAGGGGCAGAACAAGACGCTGAAAAACTCTTTGTCGTGCTGGTAAGGCACGGAGACATTGATGCCGGCCTGAGCGTGGATAAGCTCATAGGTCAGCAGGAGGTGGTTATTAAGCCACTTGCCGAGTATCTGACTGATCAGCCAGGTTTTGCAGGGGCGACCATTTTGGGTGATGGATCTATTGCATTTATTGTGGATATTCCTGTTGTGCTGTCTCGCGCCAAGGATTTTATCAGGACAAGCCAGAGAGTCATGGAGCGCAAGGTCATAAGTCTTGATATCGGCTTTTAGCGGCCGGCCGAGCAATGAACTTGTCGCCATGATGGGGGCGATGCTGCTTCAGCAT
>DYLC01000080.1 GCA_020722285.1 Desulfobulbus propionicus
AGAAATTTTGTAACCATAGCAGGGGCAACATGATATGCCCCTGCTATGGAATGTTCCCAATAAAACCTGCAGGAACTTCTTGTTATGCGCTAAGCAGGGTCTTTTTACCCTGAATAAGGTCATCAACTACAGACGGATCAGCCAGTGTTGAGGTGTCACCAAGATTTGATGTATCGCCATCTGCGATCTTTCTGAGGATCCTGCGCATGATCTTTCCGCTTCTGGTCTTTGGAAGACCTGGTGAGAACTGGATTACATCAGGGGAGGCTATTGGTCCAATCTCTTTTCTGACGTAATTTCTCAGGTCTTTCCTCAGTTCTTCGCTCTCGTCCACGCCTGTTTTCAAGGTAACATAGGCATAGATTGCCTGTCCTTTGATGTCGTGAGGCATACCTACCACAGCAGCCTCGGCAACCTTTGGATGTGCCACAAGCGCTGACTCAATCTCCATAGTGCCAAGTCTGTGACCAGAGACGTTAATTACGTCATCAAGGCGTCCCATGATCCAGAAATAGCCGTCTTTGTCCCTTCTTGCGCCGTCGCCAGACTCATACATGCCGGGGAAGCGCTCAAAATACTGGGATTTGAACCTTGCAGGGTCGCCGAATACGCCTCTGAGCATACCTGGCCAAGGTTTTTTGATAACAAGGTGTCCGCCTTCATCCGCATCAGCAGGTGTGCCATCGCTTTTTACAATCGCAGCATCAATTCCAGGAAGTGGCAGGGTTGCTGAGCCGGGTTTAAGAGAGGTTGCAAATGGAAGCGGTGAGATCAAATGCCCGCCGGTTTCTGTCTGCCACCATGTATCTACTATAGGGATCTTGCCTTTGCCGATATTGTTATGGTACCACATCCACGCCTCTGGGTTGATTGGCTCGCCAACTGAGCCAAGGAACCTCAAGGTGGAAAGGTCATGTTTTTGTGTCCATTCAACGCCATCACGCATAAGCGCCCTGATGACCGTAGGAGCTGTGTAAAAGCTGTTAACCTTGAACTTTTCAATAATCTTCCAGAATCTATCTGGTTTTGGCCAGCTTGGCACACCCTCGAACATGATGCTTGTTCCGCCAAGGGCAAGTGGACCATAGACGATATAGCTATGTCCTGTTATCCAGCCAATATCTGCTGTACACCAGAACACATCATCATCCTGCATGTCAAAGACCCACTGGGTTGTATGGGCGACATATGTGAGATAGCCACCTGTGGTGTGCAAAATACCCTTTGGCTTTCCTGTGCTTCCGCTGGTGTAGAGGATAAAGAGGGGGTCTTCAGCTCCCATAGGCACATAATCACAGTTGTCTGTGATGTCTTCAGCATTCATCTCATCATGCCACCATGTATCACGACCATCCTGCATTGCGATCTCATTTCCAGCCCTCTTAACCACAATACAGCTTTCAACCGTTGGGCAATCTTGCACTGCTACATCTACATTTGGCTTAAGCGGAATGGTTTTTCCAGCCCTGAGCACTGCATCTGCTGTGACAACCACCTTTGCCTGACAGTCCTGAATACGGCTCTGAAGACTGTGGGCGCTGAAGCCTGCAAAGACTATGCTGTGAATTGCGCCAATTCTGGTGCAAGCAAGCATGGCAATGGCAAGCTCTGGCACCATAGGCAGATAAAGGGATACACGATCGCCTGTCCTTACGCCCTTTTTCTTAAGAACATTTGCAAATCTGCACACCTCTCTGTGCAGCATCTGATAGGTGTAAACCTTTACATCATCCTCTGGCTCTCCCTGCCAGATGATTGCTGCCTTGTTGCGTCTGCCATTTGTGAGGTGCCTGTCAAGGCAGTTGTAAGACACATTTAACTGGCCGCCAATAAACCACTGTATCTCTGGCTTGAAAAAGTCATATTTCAAAACAGTGCGCCATTTTCTATCCCATGTGAGAAGGGCATCTGCCCTTTCTGCCCAGAAACCCTCTGGGTCGTCCATAGAGCGTTTATATAGCTTTTTATATTCCTTCATGCTCTTTACATGGGCGTTTTTTTGCGCCTGTTTGGATGGTTTGAAAAGCCTGTTCTCCTGTAAATGGCTTTCTATTTTGGAACTTTCTGAAGACATTGTCCTGCTACTCCTTTTGGGTTGATTTTTCGGATAGTTATGGCAGAAACTAATACTTTTGTCAAGCAAATAGTTTCAGGAAAAAATCACAAAAAACAGCAAGTTTAATGCTAACTAATAACTATGTATAAATATTAGATTCCGAAAAAAACAAACTTACGGGAAGCTACAGGAATTAACTTTTGACTTTAACCTGGCAATCAAAGACAAGTGCAAAATGTCTAAAAATTATACATTTTCAGGCATTCCCATTGAATATCTTCTAGTTTTGGATACTCCTCTGACGCAGGGGGAGCTGCATTACAAGATATTTATACTGTTTATGAGGGGGTGATTGCGAGTAAAACCCAAGAGTTATGTAAAAAGCAATGGCCCCGGCATTCTCAATCCAGACATCAAGGATGATTCTGGTCAGACGCCTACGTCTGGCAAAGGCCGCCGCCTCGTCTATAAGCCGTTTGCCCAGACCTTTGCGGCGAAATTCGGGATGGATTGAAAGTTTGAGGACATATAACTCATCTGGAAGGAGCCTGAAGGCAATATAGCCGACAGGCCTTTCATGTGATTTTATAATCCATATCCTGGATCTGTTAATGGCTGCTTTACGAAGTTCATCAACAAGCTCCTGTCTGCTCCAGGGATCACAGTGACACATCTTCTCCATCTGACAAAACCATGAGATGTCTTCAGGCTTGGCAGAGACGAAGCGATAGATAGATTTGCTGGAACAGTCAGACATTTGTCAGCTACATGGTGACAATGGCCCTGGCAATCTCCCTGATAATTGCATCAAGTCCCTGAGAGAGGCTTGGGGCCTGGGAATAAGGACGCTCATAGATGATATAGTTTTGACCGTGGCGCATCTCAAGATTGACTTCGGCGTAACTACTCCAGAAAACAACCTGGTCCTTTGTTCGGATGATTTTCATGTCAAGAGCCAGCCATCCAGGGGTGTTGCCTGCCGGAGCGAGCATGTGGGGTATTTCAACTGCTATGACATAGTCAATTCCTTTTTCCGAGGCTGTGGCAAAAACATCCTTACCTGCTGTCTCTTCTTTGACTACTTCTATCTGCCTGAAGATACGCGACTGAAGCAGCACGTCTTTTATCTGTCTGGCCATTGCCTCGGAAACAGACTGTTTATCCTGGAGAAAAAGCCTAACCCTGCCAATAAGCGCTGAACTGTTCCGGAAATCGAGAATACCATCAGGCCTGACGTAAACCTGAAGAACAGGTTTGGGCCAGGTCTCAATCTGATGTGTGTGAAACATAGGCGCAGGGGCGCAAGAAGTTATCCCTATGACGATAATGAAAAAAAATATAAAGGCAGGATTATTTTTCATAGGAAGATGGCCTGATGTCTATTTTTTCTCCAAATAGTGCTTTGACCTCAGTGGTCTTTGGATATTCCAGAGATGCAGTTGAAATAATTCTTCTGGAAGGAAGCTCTATCAGCCTTATATTAATGTAGATATTTCTTTCAGCAACGGAATATGTGCCTGCAAGTATCGCCCTGATGGGCACTTCCCTCATAATTTCGTGTGGATCCCGGCTCAGGATGGTTTCGCCATGCTGTTTCTGCACAAACAGGCTGCCTGCCGGTCTGATGTCAAAAACCTTTCCGCCATGCGCTGTAAGCTCTGCGCCAAGAAACTCGGCAAATATTCGGCCAAATCTGCCTGTGCGTTCAAGGTCGTCCACTTCAACCAGTGTGGTGACTATGCAGGGATAAAAAACAAGCTCCTCATAGGGCATGGCTGCCTTAAGCCTTTGGACCATCTCCACAGCAGCGGTGTTCAGACTGGGCTGCCAGGCAGCATCTTCCTGATTTGGCGGCATTGGAGCCGGCGCCACACAGCGAATGCGTGGGTCTTCATATTTTATGCACGAGCAGAGAAAAAAACTGAAAAACAACACCAACAGAAGGTGTTTCATTTACTTCCTCCTCGTTCCCCTTTTACAGCAAGATTTATCACCTGCGGCTCGGCAAGTGGTATATTGGGTTTTAACATCTGGTTAAAAAAGTCATCGCTTGCAAATGTTATGGTAGCCGAAGAGATAATATAGCCATTTTCAGCATCGAGCAACCGAGCATTTACAAGTATCTGCCCTTCCCGAACAATATATGTGCCTTCCACTGCATAGTTGAGCTGTGAAAGCCTGCTGACGTGCCAGACTTCATCAGCAGTGATGACATGCCCGGCATTTTCCTTGATCTGTTTAGGAATCTTTGGTCTTTCAGAAGACAGGACATTAAATCCAAGGCGCTGCATGTCCCCGTTTAACTGCTCCGAGATGTAAAGCCCAAACGGCGAGGTATGTCTGGGCATGGTGAGATTGGTGAACACATTTACAAAGAGATTTTTTTCTCTGCTTTTATCCTGGTTGTAAAACTTGATGAGCTGGCGCGCCATGTCGTGGATCTGACATCTCATTGCATCGCCACTGTTGGTTATCTGGCCCTGACCGCACCCCATAAGCTCTGTAGCTGTGGAATTGTGCATTTTTGAGACTTCAAGCACCTCAGGGTAAAGACGTTGATCATATTCCGCAAGCTCTCTGGAAACAGGGCCAAACGTGCAGGAAGCCAATGGAAGAATGCATAAAGCCAATAGAACCATATTGACGTGTATTTTTTGCATATATCTTTCCTTTTTTTTATGAGGCAGGCATAAACGAGCTGAATATTTCATGCCTTTTCATAACAAAGCAAATACCATGCCTTTGTTGTTCTTGAAGTTTAACTGTCTCTATGGTAATTTTCAGAACAGAAACAGACATGCGCCTCTGACTTTCAATAAACAAACATCACTGATACCTACATGAAACCTTTAAAAAAAAACCGTCTTGAACATGCAACAACACCAACTGATGACCTGGCAAGCGTTGCCTTGATTGGCCGTCCAAATGTGGGCAAGTCAACCCTGTTCAACAGGCTCACGCGGACCAAGGACGCATTAGTTGCCCCAATGCCAGGGCTTACAAGGGACATCCGCTACGGTCTTGCCAGAACAGAGGACAAACTCTTTGAGGTTGTGGACACAGGCGGAATAACAGAGCCATCGGCTGCTGACCCTATGGCGCAACTGATTTCACGTCAGAGCCGGAAGACAATAGAAGAAGCTGATATACTGATTTTTCTTGTGGATGCAAAGGACGGGCTGACATCAGTTGACAAAAATCTCTTTGCAGAGGTCAGGAAGACAGGAAAGCCCCTTTTTGTGTGTGTCAACAAGGTGGATGGGCCTGGGCAGGAAAAGGCCTCCTCTGACTTTTACGGCCTGGGAGCAGAGTTGTTTTTCATCTCAGCCGAACATGGCAGGGGCACGCCAGAACTGATAGAGCAGCTTGGTGCCAAGCTGAAAGCCCTTGGCTTTTTCAAACCAGAAGAGACTATGCCAGAGATGGAATCAACCAGAGAGAAGATATCCGCTGAGACTGGGGCAAAAAAGAGCACAGGCCTTGAAGATAGATATTTTGAGCAGGAAGAGCTGATTGAGGATATTATTGAGACAGACACTGAAGCCAAAAAGCGTCCAGAGGACGAGCAGGCGATAAAACCTGTGCGGGTAGCCATTGCAGGCAGGCCCAATGCCGGCAAATCATCCCTTGTAAACTGTCTTCTTGGAACTCCGAGGATGCTGACGAGCGACATCCCTGGGACAACGAGAGATGCCATTGACACACTCCTTTCAAGGGAAGGGGCAAGGGATATCATACTCCGCGACACAGCCGGCATCCGGCGAAAATCGAGGGTGTCTGAAAGGGCGGAAGTACTCAGTGTAATCAAGGCAAAACAGGCCATTGAAGACTGTGACATCGCAGTTATTGTGCTGGATGCAAAAGAGGGTATCACGGATCAGGACAAGAGAATTATAGGGATTGTGGCTGAAAACAGCAAGGGCTGCATTACAGCCTACAACAAGTGGGACCTTTTAAAAAACGAGCCCAGCCTGTCAAAACTCAGAGAAAAAGAACTGATTATCGCCAAAAAGTTTATATCTTATGCCCCGCATGTGAATATATCGGCTAAAACCGGCTGGCATGTGGACAGGCTGCTTCCAGCAATTGACAGGCTTTACGATGAGATGCTTACAAAAATAACAACCGGCAAGCTTAATAACTTTTTGCAAAAAACCTATGACTTAAGGCCTCCTCCAATGGTTCAAGGCAAAAGACCGAAGCTTTTTTACGCAACACAGGTAAGCGATATGCCCCCTTCATTTCTCATCTTTGCAAGCTATGCTGAACTGATCACAGACCAGTACAAAAAATTTCTGGCAAACAGGTTCAGACAGGAGTTTTCATTAGTTAATTCACCAATAAAATTAGTCTTCAGGTCTCGAAAAAAGGATAAAAAATAGCAAGCTTTTTTTATTTAGATATTACAAACCAAACAAACCAAGGGTTTCATCCCCCAGAGTCTCTCAAAAACCTGTAAATAAATGGTCTATTGCAAAAAGGAGCAAAACTATATGTGCTTAAGTCAACAGCATTGCCCCCTGACCCCCGGTGTTAAGTGTGGGTAAAGGTCAGCCTCTAAAGGATGGCCGTCCTGATCCGGATGTTTCTATAGAACAACTCTATGAGCGGCTCCAGGAATATGCCAGTAAGCAACTTAAAGGAGAAAAGATACCTCCCATGTCCGATTATATCAACCAGATACTGTTAAGATCATGCGCTTTGGTTGAATACAACGGAGAAGGATGGTTTGGGGTTCACCCCCTTGTCATTGACAATTTAAAGGAACTGGGACGATTACCTGATTCGAAATCAAAATAAAATGACTGACAAGTTAATATCTCATCCTTGGGGGGCTCAACTGACCTTGCTGATTAACAGCATCCGCTTTCCTATTTCCACAATAAGCATGGTGGAAATAGATATTATCCCCCGTTTTGAGGAGATTCGTAAACGGCTTTTGAGTGTAATTGGCAAACGTCCCCTTTTGGTCATTGATTTTGATGCCAGCTCTTGGTCAGCCAATGATCTTCTCAATAAGGCACGAGACAGGATTCAGGAGGTTTGTTGCAATGAACAGGAGTTAGAAGGGGTTGTGCTCTGTCTTGTTGACCATGCCGAGGAAGAAAATATGAGTTCCATTTCTTTCTGGCAACAGACAAATCTGCTCAGGGAATCATGGGCATCATCAGGATGTCATTTGATTTTTTTCCTGCTTCCTGCAAGTTACCGCTCGTTGCTCCGTGAGGCCGATCATCTTGCCGACTGGATTCCTTTGAAACTCCACATTAAAGGTGATTTGGACGAGTCATCTTGTATGATGGGACAGGATAGGTCAATCGCAGCACAAGAATTTTCCTTGGGGGGCTTGTATCAGATGCCTGGACAGGCAAAAAAGCAGCTCCAAGTCCTGGAAATGCAGTTAAGTAAGTCTATTCAAAAGGAGGCAATTGATGAGCATTCCCGTACGGTACGTTATTATCTGCCCATGTTTTTTGCCGCTGTTCAGGCAAATGAATTTAAACGGGCTGAAAATCTGCGCAGAAAAATTGAGGAAAGTGATCTTGCTGAACGCAATCTTGTAGAATGGTGGCATCATAATTTTAAGTTAGATTCTTTTTATAGACATTTTGATGAAGCGAACAAGTGGTTGGACAAATTGGAGGAAATTTATAAGACCAGAGGTGATGAACAAGATATTGCAACCATATATCATAACAGGGGGATAATCGCCCAGGAGCAGCGGGATTTTAAAACCGCAGAGTCGTGGTACAAGAAATCCCTTGCCATTAAAGAAAAACAGGGCAATGAACACGGGGCAGCCATCACCTATCACCAATTAGGGAGAATCGCCGAGGAGCAGCGGGATTTTAAAACCGCAGAGTCGTGGTACAAGAAATCCCTTGCTATCACAGAAAAGCAGGGCGATGAATACGGGGCAGCCGGCACCTATCACCAATTAGGGATAATCGCCGAGGAGCAGCGGGATTTTAAAACCGCAGAGTCGTGGTACAAGAAATCCCTTGCTATCTTTGACAAACAAGGAGATGAACACAGAATAGCTGCCACATATCACAATTTAGGTATGATCGCCCAGGAGCAGCGGGATTTTAAAACCGCCGGAAAGCGGTTGATCAATGCGGCCAAAGGATTTTTAAAGACAAGCGATCAATATCATTTTAACATTGCTGCAAAAAATTACGCCATAGCTATTAAAAATGCCAATGAAGCGGGAAAGGAGATCCTCAGAAATGCCTGGCGGGATGCCGGATTGGATAAACTTGTATCCATTGAGGAAATAGAATACTAAGACTTGATCCCAAATTATGCGCTACTCGTCCCGGACGGGCGATCGGGCCACGAAATTGCCCTC
>DYLC01000002.1 GCA_020722285.1 Desulfobulbus propionicus
GTTGTTTTACGTCTTGATTAATCGATCGAATTTTTACATGTTGTTTGTTTTTGTGGAATTAACTATAAATCCTTGTGTTTGTCAAATACAATAAAAAAGTAACAAAGATGAGATTTTTATCTTGTTAAATAGTAATTATTCAGTATAATGCCGAAAATGAATGAAAATCACCGTACTGTAACTATTCAGCAGTGCCCTGGATGCAAGGAAGAGGTCTGCGAAGTGTGCTGCCTGCATATTAGCAGGCCAATGACGCAGCAGATGGGGTGCTGCTGGATAGTTACAGTTAAATATAATTATTTTGTTATATAGTTTGACAAATGTGTTATGTGAAGAGGAGAAAAAAATGAAAAAAACTGTTTTTAGCATGGTGCTCAGCATATCTCTGCTGGGAGCTTCCATGGCTACAGCCTCTGACCCTGCTTTGTTCCTCGCAAAATGCGGCGTGTGTCACTCAAAGGGCGGTCAGGCTGCCTCTATCAATCCTGCTGATAAGGCTGGCGCTGTCTGGAAGAAGTATTTTGAAAGAGGAAGACATCCGGTGGATATTTCATCCATAAGCGCTGCTGATCTGGAAAAGATAGTGGAGTTTTTAGTCGCTGGTGCAGCAGACAGTGAAAAGCCGGCTGCTGCTGTTATTCCAAAATAGGAGCAAGAAACTGATGATGAAGAGAGTCTGGTTCTTTGGTTGTTTTGGCATTATGTTTTGTAATTTTTTCACTGCAAGCTCTTATGCTGACATAGAACTTTTTGAGTCAAAGTGCCTTGGCTGTCATGGAAATGGGGATATCAAAGCAATTGATTTGTCAGAGAGGTCAGCATCTGCCTGGGAGAGATTTTTCAAGGATAACAACCATCCTGTCGATCTATCTAAGAAAATAACGCAAATTGAGATGCAAAAGCTTTTGACATTTTTTAAGACTAAATCTGCAGGGACTGAACAGCCTGTTTTCGCTGTAATCCCAAAACACATGCCTCTGGAAACAGCGTCTTCTACTGCGGTAGAATATGCGCAGCCTGCGGCAGCCATAATTCCAAAGTAAAACAGGAGGGAAAATATATGAATCGTTTAGTTTTGTTAGGGTGTTCTGCGGCGTTTCTTTTGGCTGGCAGTGTGTCTGCCTATGCGGATGAGCAGACAGTGACTTTGCCTGCAGATGCTTACAAGGCTATTATTGAGCGTTTGGATACACTGCAGAAGAGAGTTGATCAACTGGAGACATCAAAACCTTCTGGGCCTTCTGGCGCTGCCAGCAGCACCGGTGAAGCGGCGAATCTGAAAAAAAATATTGATGATATTTTTGACACCCTTGACAGAGTGGAGACAAAGTCCATAAAAGACAAGATAAACTTAGGCGCAGAGGTAAGGGTGCGTGTAGATAATTTTTATGACAAAAACTATATGACTTTTCTCGGAGAGGAAAGGGATCATAACGACAACCATTGGAGCAGCCGTTTCAGGATTAATATGGACGCTGATGTGGCAAAGGGGCTGTTTTTTCACGGAAGGCTTGCTGTAACGAAAAACTGGGCTGATGAAGATGATCCATTCTTTTATACAGATTTTAACAAGGGACATGCAGCAAGTTCCACTTCAATCCAGCTTGAGAGGGCTTATGTTGACTGGGTAGTGCCTAACATGCCTGTGCCTTTGGCAATTACATTCGGCAGGCATCCTTCTACAGAAGGACCTCCTGTCGAGCTGAAAGAAAATCGTCCACGTCAGTCCACTTATCCTGCCCTTTTGTTCGATGGAGAGGCTGATGGCATTGTGGCAACGGTTGGTCTTGAGCGATATATAGGACTTAAAGAGTCAGGGTTACGTTTTGCTTATGGCAAGGGGTATCAGGATGACGATGATTTTTCAAATTACAGAGATTCAGGCTGGGGTGTGGATGATACAAATTTTGCCGCCGTTTTCCTCGAAAGTCAGTTGCCAACTCTTCCTGATAGTTTGATGGTGTTGAGTTATGTCAGGGCGATGGATATGGTCGATATTCCGATTGGGGCAAGCGCCAATCTTGGAGACATGGACCTTTATGGTTTACATCTTCAGGCAAACAACTTGATAAAGTCAGGGTTTGACGTTTTTATGTCTGGAGGCGTCAATGTCAGCCATCCAAATGGAAATATTGCGACGATTTACATGAATGGTATGCCAATTATGGGAGGTGGATTGCTTGACGACGCTGGGCAAGACAGCGAAACAGGCTGGGCAATTTACACAGGTCTTCGCTATACCCTTTCTGTTGAGATGCTTAATAACCCTAAAATTGGTTTGGAGTATAATCATGGCAGTAAAAACTGGTTCTCCTTTACCCAGTCAAGTATTGAATTTTATAATAAGCTTGCTACACGTGGCGATGTGTACGATATCTACTATATTCAACCGGTTAATAGTAACCTGTATGCAAGGGTGGGCTATAGCTATCTTGATTATGATTATACAATGAGTGGAGCGCATATCGGTACACCACGCGATTCAGACGAAACACTTAGCAATTTCTATATGATGCTTGACTGTAAGTTTTAGCCTGTTAACTATGCTTGATTAAAAAAGGGAGATATCTTGATATATCTCCTTTTTTTGTTTTTCAGTTTTAGGGGGTGTCTAGATGAAAGCGTGTATTAGTCGAAATATTTCTATTAAAAAACGTTTGATGCTGATAGTGGCGTTTGCCTGTTTTGTCATTATTGCGTTTGCCGGGTTCAGCACATTATGGCTAAATGATTTAGGCAGCAATGGACTGGAGATGAAGCAATTATCAGAACTGGTTTTAGAGAACCTTAAAACGAATAAAGTCATAGGTGATATCAAAAGATTGACTAATACATTTATGGTAAAAGGTGATAAGGCTACATTAAACGAGATAAAAGGTCTCCTTGACAAGCTTAATGGAAGCCTGGTCTCTGATGACCAGAGGAAAATCAAAAAATTTCAAGAGGAATTAGAAATACTTGCTACCAGGATGTCCAGCCTTGAGTCCAATAAACAGGCGATATTTGAATATCAGAAAGTAATTTTGGATAATATTAGTAAATCGATGTCTTTATGTGGCGGTAACCAGGAGTGTTTGTCAACAGTTTCAAAGATATCAAACATAGGCTCTGTACTTTTGTATGGCAATATAGAAGATAAAACAATCTCAGATATAAATAGTCTAATAAAGGATATTACAAAAGAGCTTGGAACAGCTTTAAAAAATATGGATGGTGATATAAAGAAAACAATAATAAATTTAAGGGATAGCTTCTATGATCTTGATGACGCATCCTCAACTATTTTTGCTATCAGAAAAACAGTTATAGAAAAGCAGGCTGATGTATTAAAGCATCTGGATGTGATAGAAAAAAACATCATGGCAGGAAGCATTTCTGCATCCGAAGCTACGTCAAGCCTTGCTGTAAAAGGAGAAAAACTTGCAACACGTGGCGCAATCATTATGCTTGCAGTATCATGTGTCGCTTTTGTGTTTTTGAATATCCTTGGCGTTTCCTTGGTGCGTTCTATCACTAATCCTGTAGATCAGGTAAAACAGCTTTTTGCTGTCATGGTAACAGGTGATTTACGAGGGAGAATGTCTGAGTTAGGTAGGGATGAACTTGCGCAGGTGGCAAAAATGTTGAATGAATTTCTTGAAAGTATTTCTTCGCTTGTTGGGCAAGTCAAGATATCTGTTAATAACACAGATAACTCTGCTATTGAGTTAGAAAAGGTTGCAAGAGCTATGTTTGATAATTCCAATCATGCTGTGATGTCAGCGGCAGAAGCAGTTCAGCACATTGGGAGAGTAGCAGCATCTATGACTGAGACAAGTTCTATGATGGACAATCTTAATCAGGCTACAAATGAGATATCAAGCAACATTGCTAAGACAGCGTCTCTCGCAGACAGATTAGACAGTCAGATGGAGAATACGCAATCGACTATTATGGAACTTGATAAAGAAGCTAAAAATATTTATGAAATTATTGCGATGATTAATGATATTGCCAGTCAAACTAATTTGCTTGCGTTAAATGCCACAATAGAAGCTGCAAGGGCAGGTGAGTCAGGCAAGGGG
Source organism: Desulfobulbus propionicus (assembly GCA_020722285.1). Taxonomy (GTDB): domain Bacteria; phylum Desulfobacterota; class Dissulfuribacteria; order Dissulfuribacterales; family DYLC01; genus DYLC01. Next base: position 4,065 of record DYLC01000002.1, read on the forward strand.
TTTGCGGTAGTGGCAAATGAAGTAAAAGAGCTTGCTAAAGAAACTACTCGTGCGACAGAGCGTGTGTCTTCAGTCGTCAATCGTATTCAGTCAGGTATAGAGCAATCTGTAAAAAGTATTACTGACAGTGCAGAAGCGACAGGTTTATTAAAGGATGCATCACAGACTGTGGCAGCCGCTATTGAGCAGCAAACAGCCACGTATGCCAATATTAATCAGCAGGTGCAGGTTGTAGATGATAGCCTTCAGGCGGTTAAAGAAAAAGTGAGTTTGCTTTCGGATGTGGCTGGACAAAATCTTGATACATCTAACAGTTTGACTAATAAGGCTGAAGACCTTAAAAAGGCCTCGCAGGATCTGATACAGCAGGTTTCAGGCTTGCAGGTTTAAGGATTTTAATCAAGCCGCAGTTCTTGCCTGAACTCAAGCATTGCGTCTTCCTCATCAATCTCGGTGCAAAGTATATCTGTCAGGTGAGGCAGATTTTCAAGTGATGGAGCGTTATCTTTGGCCCATTCATTCACTTGTTTTTTGAAGATTGCCTTTGCAACAGGCCCAATAGCCTTTGCAAAGGCTTTTTGTATTTCGTTCAGGCGTGGTGCAAGCACCCCCTCTTTCATAGCCTCCTCAAAGTCAAAGGCAGGTGCAGTTTCCTCAGAAAAATCCATTCCAAGCGTTTCAATGCTGCCCTGTTGAGGGGTGGATTGTGAAATGTTGCCGTCATCATAGTCGTAGGTTCCAGAGATATCCTGTGTTTCATCTGTTTTGCGTGAGGCCTCAATGAGGAGAAATGTAAGCGGCATATTGATGTTTTTTTGCTGTTTTATGCAAAAATTTTGAAATTCCATTGAGGCATTGGGCCAACCAATAATTTCTAACGCTGCATCAGCGCCTGTATTGTCAAGATAACTGGCATCCAATAGTTCTCCATTTCTAAAGAAAAGTATGCCTTTTTTGTGTTCAGATTTTACAGTAATTGTGCAAGTTTTCGCTTCCAATTCTATCATCTGTAGCGCTATTGGAAGTGACACTCCCGATATGTAGCCTTTTTTGGCGTCTTCCAATGCCTGTTTAATCGCAGCATCAAGCTCATTATAGCCAATGGTACCCGGTAGTTTTTTATAAACCTCATCGTAGTTGTAATCTCCGATTATAATTACAGGTACGTCTGGCGCTGAGTTGGTTAAAAGTTTTATATAGTTAGATTCATATGTATTATCTTTAAGTATAAATATGACTATTACAGAAGCGGAGGTGTTAACTATGTCTTCTATAGATTTTTGTGTTTTGTTAAAAAAATTAAGTGTATAAGTTGGATTGGGTAGTCTATTTAGTTTTTCAAATAATAAAGACGTATTAATCTGTTGGTCAGCAATAAATAATACTTTTTCCATTTTGATTTTACTCGTCCTTATTGTAAATTAGTTTGCCTAATAAATCGGTCAGCTCTAACGGTGGGGCAATAAACTCACAACCAGCGCTTCTATATTTAAAAAAAGGTTCATTGACAATCCATCTTATTGCTGCGTTGACTGATCCTGCGAAGTTGATGGGAAGCCCACCACTTATTTTGACTAACGAGATAGTATCTCCAGTCTGCAACGAAAAGTTAGCGTCTGTCGTTATGTGAAGGGCCATGCCTGTTATGGAAATGTTCATGATATTTGCATGGAAATTGATTGGTTGTGATGGAATTTCAAAGTATGCGACCATCCAGTCAGATGGTTTGAAATATATACGCTTAAATCGTCTCTTTTCGTTTTGATTGGTTTTCATTACGTTATTTCCTTTTGTAACTGTGAAAAATTTGTATGGTTAAATGTATAGTTAAGGGTGGTTCCAAGAATTAGAAATAGCCCAATATCTGCGTTAATTTGTCGGCTGGCAAATTGCCTTGCAATTTGCCAAGCCTTGCCCTTTATTGCAAGGCGTAGGGCAAATGTTCACATACAAGAAGTATGATGCGTTTTTCAGCCTCCGAATGCCTCACCATTGAACAGAGTTTCTAATTTTTGGAACCACCCCTAACGTAAAGCATTTCTTGCAATTTCTGCATAGTCTTCTGGAAAATGCCCTGTAATCCAGCGACCCTGAGCCTCGCTGAATGCGCCTGGTGACTGTGGATGTTTCGGCAAAAAACAGTACATAAGATGTTGCTTTAAGTCTGGCATGTCAAAGCGTTTTGATATCTCATAGGCTGTAATCAATTGTGCTCCTGTTTGATAAAGGCATTTAATGGCCAAATAAATGCCTTTATCAAGTGAATTACGCATGCTTATATCTGCTTCTAAGATATTGCCTATTGGCTTTTTTGTTAGTATTTGTAGTTCACATTGTGAACGTTGAGCTTTTGGCACATATAATATTATATTGTTATCTTCATGTATGATAAGGCTGTTTGGTCTATCTGTTCTTTCGTCCATTCTTTTATTAGAGCATATCGCCTTAATAAAAGCTTCAAAAAATAAAATATTGTGCTTGCTTTGATACTCGTCTATAAATTCAGCTATCCTATCACCTATAGCATAAGTATTAGTTGCAGTGTTAATATCTGCATATAGTCGTGAACGTGATAATGCAAATTGCTGGTGAATTTGTTGGTGAGATGCATTAAGTCTATAGCCAGAAGAAGAGTAATCAAAGCCATAATTCCATCCCCATATGGTTCCTGTATAGTTAAGATTGTCTCTTATCTCTGTATCTTGTAATTTTTTGATTATGTTTTTTCTAAGCATTTCAATTAGCTCATTAGATATAGGTAATTTGTTCAGATATTGTTTAATATCTATATCTAATTCCTGTGCCATAATAAGCATGACTCTTTGATAGTATAAATGTCTAAGTCCATAAATATCTTGTATGCTTAGATCACTAACAGAATATCTTATGCTGTCTTGAGCCATGTTAGATGCATAATGTCCCCAAGGAATATAGCTGTTGGCACGTAAATATTCCCATATATGAGTTTTACTGTCCTTGTATTCTCCTATGATTGGACTGTTTCCCTGTGATCCTGGAATTAATACCATCGTCTGTTTATATTTGTCAGGAAGAAAAGGATTGTTGACTACAACTTCAAATAATTCGTGATTATGAATTACTGGCGTAAGTTGACCTTTAGCGTTTTTTTTAAATCTTATGCCAGCCAGACTATTGTTTATATACACAAGATCACATGCAATATGGGCAAGTCGTATAAGTATATCAGGGCAGTCAGTTGTTTGGGCCAGCGCAACAAGAAGACATTGTGGCAGGTCTGATATTGAGTATGTTTTGTCGGAGGTATCCGATAACGATTGGTTTGCAAGAGTTGCAATAAGGTCATTTTTACCTGTTAAGGGATGTGACTGTATGTCATGATCGAAGTTAAAGCGCCAAGTGGAAATATCTTCGGCGTATTTATCGGCTGGTTTTTTGAGAATATAGGTAGCGCCCCAAATAGGAAATGGATTTAGTATCTCATAAACGCCTTGTGTATTTTGGCATGCGATATCACCTTCTACAAAATTATGACTATTGTGAACAGGTTGATTTTTTTCATCGTATCCAATTACTTCAACTTGACTTGTCAATCGTACATTAGTAACCTGATAGACTGGCTTGTGTAGGCCAAAAATAAAGTTTCCATCCGGTGAGATGCAGGTGTTTAATCGTTTTTTATTCATCTTCTGCGTCGAGCAAATCATCAGAGGGTTTACCTCTATGTGAGCCAAGAAATTGAATGTTATAGTTTTTGATTTTATACAGCAGGGCAGGAAGGCTTATTTCAAGTATCTGCGCTGCCTGTGTCTTGTTACCTTTAGTGCGAACTATTGCCTTTTGAATGAGTTGAGTCTCCAAGATGCGTGAACGTTTTTTGATAGAAAGTTCTTCGTCATCTATTTCTGTTGGACTTGCTTCACATAGCCCACACAGTCTGAAGATGTCTTCCTTTACAATGGTGTCGCCTTCCGTCAGGATAATTGCCCGCTCCATAGCAGTTTCAAGCTCTTTAATATTGCCAGGCCAATTGTAGTCCATGAGTCTTTTCAGTATTAACGGGTTGATGGCTACCACATTTGTTTTGTATTTCTGGTTGATTTCTTTGATTAAATGAGTGATCAGTAGGCTCATGTCTTCCTTTCGTTCTCTGAGTGGCGGAATGTCAAGGATGATGACCCCAAGGTTGAAAAAAAGCTCATAATTAAAGTTGCCATTTTTGACCTCTTCAGCGAGGCTTGTAGTTGTTGACGACATTATTCTGATATCAGTAGAGACCTTGTGATTGCAGCCTTCAACACTGAGGGCAGCCTCGTTCATAATTGCCAAGAGTCTGGCCTGCATTGATGGAGATAAGGTATGTACTTCATCAAGAAAGATAGTACCTCCGTCTGCAATCTCAAGAATTGCTTTTTTAGTCTCTTTTTCTGTTTTTTTCTGGCAAGAACATGCAAAAAAATCTCTTTCAAGCTCGTCCTGGTCGCACAGGTCACATTTTATATGAACAAAAGGCTTGTCAGCTCTTGGGCTGTTGAAGTGTATTGTCTTGGCAAGCTGTTCTTTCTCCGTCCCTCGTTCGCCAAGAAACAAGACAGGGGCGTCAAATGCAATGGTTTTTTTGATTACATCATGAATCGCCTTTATTTTGTTGTTTTCAGAGATCAGGTTTTCCATGGCATATTTTGGATGCAGAGTTGAGTTTTTTTGAAATATTGTCAAGTTGGCCATAATGCTTCCTTCTTTGATTTTTTTTTATAATAGTCACAAAGTTATTTGCTAAGTAACATACCAAGAAATTATTTTTTGTCCATAAAAAATCATCACGATAGCTGAAAAAGATAAAAATGGCCCAAAAGGAACAGCAGTTTTTGTCCCGTGTTTTTCTTTTAACATAAAAAAAATGCCAACGATTGCGCCTGTCATAGAACTTATGATAATTATAAAAGGAATGGACTGCCAGCCAAGAAATGCCCCAAGCATTGCAATCAGTTTAATATCTCCTCCACCCATACCCTCTTTGCCTGTAAATTTTAAGTATGCATATGAGATCATCCAGAAAGCACCGCCTCCCATAACAATACCTATCAGGGAGTCGATATAATTAGGTTGGGTTAAAACAAAGGAGCTTGTAAATCCTGCGGCGATTCCAGGAAGCGAGATGACATCTGGTATGATGTAGTGTTTAAGGTCAATAAATGTAATGGTCACAAGACTTGAAACAAAGATGCAATAAATAAAGAACTCTGCAGTAAAGCCAAATTTATTCCAGAGAAGCATGTAAAGGACAGCGTTTAGCCCTTCAACTATCGGATATTGAACGGATATTTTTTCTCCACAGCCCTTACATTTGCCGCTAAGCATGATGTAGCTTACAAGAGGAATGTTTTCTGTCGCACGTATTTTGCGGCCACATTTTGTGCATGCAGAAGGGGGGCTTACAATGGATACACCAATGGGCAGTCTGTATATGCAGACATTTAAGAAGCTTCCGATGCAGGCTCCAAAAATAAAGACATACAAATTTTGCAAGATATTTATTGCATCCATGGGATATCCTCTATGTCAGGATTTCAGGATACTTAGAAATGCCTCCTGAGGCACTTCCACCTGTCCTAATTGTTTCATGCGCTTTTTGCCTTCTTTTTGTTTTTCAAGGAGTTTTCTCTTGCGTGTAACGTCGCCGCCGTAACACTTGGCAAGTACATCCTTTCTTAGAGGGGCGATTCTTTCCTTGGCGATGATCTTGTTGCCGATTGCTGCCTGGATCACTACCTCAAACATTTGGCGTGGTATTTCCTTCCGCAGTTTTTCTGCAATATCCTTGCCTTTGTAATAGGCTTTGTCTTTATGGATAATTAATGACAGTGCATCTACCGGTTGTTTGTTGATAAGGATATCCATTTTGACAAGCTCTGATGGTTTGTAGTCCTGAAATTCATAATCAATAGAGGCGTATCCACGGCTGATGGATTTAAGTCTGTCATAAAAATCCATTACGATCTCGTTAAATGGAAGATCGTATGTAAGCACTGCCTTGTTTTCCGAGATGAACCGCATATCTTTTTGTATGCCTCTTTTCTCTTCGCACAGAGTGATGATGCCTCCGAGATATTCCTTGGGGGTATAGACTTCCATTTTAACATATGGTTCTGATATTAAGGAAATCTGATCTGTTTTGGGCATTTGACTGGGGTTATAAAGTATTATCTCCTCTCCGTTTTTATGTAGAATTTTGACAGGCACAGATGGTGCTGTGCTGATAAGAGAAAGTCCAAACTCCCGCTCAAGCCTTTCCTGAACGATTTCCATGTGAAGAAGCCCTAAAAAGCCACATCGGAAACCAAAACCAAGTGCAGTCGAGCTTTCTACTTCATAGGAAAAAGCAGGATCGTTCAGCCAAAGTTTTTCGACAGCCTCCTTTAATAAGTCGTATTGGGCAGTGTCAACTGGGTAAAGCCCGCTGAAGACCATTGGCTTGACAGGTTTGAACCCTGGAAGAGGTGAAGTTGCTGGCAGTTTTTCGTCGGTAAGGGTGTCACCTATTTTTGTGTCCCTTACCTGTTTTATCCCTGCTGTTATAAAGCCTACCTCGCCAGGCCCTAAAAATGCCACATCGACCGGCTCGGGCGTAAAGACACCAACTCTGTCCACTTCATAGGTGATTTGGTTGGCCATCATCATTATCTTCAGACCTTTGGTGATAATGCCATTTACTACCCTTATCATGACTACAGTTCCTTGATATGGGTCAAACCATGAGTCGAAAATAAGGGCTTGCAAAGGTTTGCCTGGATCGCCTTCTGGTGGAGGAACCTGTTGGACAATAGCCTCAAGGACATCTACAACGCCAAGGCCTGTCTTTGCAGATACAAGCAGCGCATCTTTGGTGTCAAGCCCAATCACATCTTCAATTTCTTTTTTGACCCTTTCAGACTCAGCGCTGGGCAGATCTACTTTGTTGAGCACAGGAATGACTTCAAGGTTATTTTCAATAGCTAAGTAAACATTGGCCAGGGTTTGAGCCTCGACTCCTTGTGTGGCATCTACAACGAGGAGCGCTCCTTCACAAGCTGCAAGGCTCCTTGACACCTCATATGAAAAGTCAACATGTCCTGGTGTGTCAATCAGGTTAAGAATGTAGGTCTGGCCTGTTTTGTCTTGGTATGTTATTCTGACAGACTGAGCCTTGATCGTTATGCCCCGTTCACGTTCAATATCCATTTTGTCCAGAAATTGTTCTCTCATTTGTCTGCTTGAGACAGTTTTTGTAATTTCAAGTATTCTATCCGCAAGAGTGGATTTACCATGATCTACATGGGCAATAATGGAAAAGTTCCTGATTTTATTTAGTTCTGTCATGTGTTCCTTTCTATGTTTGAATATGTTGAGGAGTATAATGTCATTTTTTAATTTACAAAACCAGCATTTTGTTTATAAAGAAAAATAATACTTCTGCCGATTATTTGATTTAAGGGAGAGGTCTTAAACGTAACTTCACTATAACTTAACAGGGCAGTAATTCACAATCAGAAAATATGAAATTAACCTCATTGAACATCTTTGGTTTAGGCAGCAGTGCTGCCCCAACTTTAGGTCTTGATATTGGCTCGCACTCAATTAAGCTGGTCGAGCTAACAGGATCAGAAGGGAGCCGTACCGTCAGGCGTATTGGAATGGCACGGCTTCCAAGAGGGGTTATCTCAGAGGGCATGATAAAAGAGCCGGAGTTTCTGATAGATACCCTCAAGCTGCTTTTGAACAATCTTGATCCCAGAATAAAACGTGCATCTGTGTCTATTGCTGGTTATTCGGTTATCGTTAAAAGGATAACTGTTCCATACGCTACAGAGAGAGAGATTGAGGATAATCTTGCAATTGAGGCAGAAAATTATGTGCCGTTTGAGATAGATGAGGTGTATCTGGATTTTCACATAATACCAACCAGCATACCCTCTACAGAAAACAGTTCAGAGATATTTCTTGTCGTTGCTAAAAAGGAAATTGTTGATGGTTACGCCTCAGTCTTGCAGTCAGTTGGGCTTATTCCCTCAGTCGTGGATGTGGATACTTTTGCATTGGGTAATGCCTTTGAGTGTGTTTATGGAGTTGAGGATGACGCTGCTGCAATTATTGACATCGGTTCTACCAAGGCGTGTTGTACAGTGATGTATAGAGGCCAGTCGCTGTTTACGCGGGATATGCCTATTGGTGGAACTCAACTTACTGATGCTATACAGGAAAATGTGGGAATTGAGTCTGTGGAGGCTGAAAGGGTAAAAATTTCCGGAAGCTCAGATCAGGCTATTGCATATGAAGTTGCAATGATATGTAATGAATACTGTGGAATGTGGGCAGATGAATTTAAGAAAGCCCTATTGTTTTACAATGACAATACCTCATTTGAGCAACAGGTCAAAAAGGTCTTTCTTTGTGGTGGAGCCTCCAGGATGAAAGGTCTTGATGAAAAGTTCAGGCGATACATCAAAGGTCTTGAGGTGTCGATTTTTAATCCTTTCATGGGGATGAGTTTGGATAAACATATCACTAAGGAGTATATCGCGGAGGTGTCCCCTCAATTCGCTATAGCCCTTGGGCTGGCTCTTAGGACCGCTTAACTATGATCAAGATAAATCTCTTACCAGTCAGGGAGTGGCGTCGCCGAGAACAGGTCAGGATGCAGATTACTGTATTTGTCCTGTCGGTGATCTTTTTAATCACCTGTCTTGCTAGTGCGTCGGTTTTTTTAAAAGGTCAGGTTTTTTCAAAGCGCCAGCAAAAAGAAAAGCTTGAAACCAAAAAAAAAGAACTTGATATTGTTGAAAAAACTATTGCGCAGCTTAAGACTAAAGCAGAGGAAGTTGAGGGCAAATTTAATACAGTTGAAGGCCTGCAGAAGGAGCGTACGCTTTTGATCGAGTCTCTTGATGCAATAGTTGATGTTATACCAGAAGAAAGAATGTGGTTTCAAAAGCTTATTCTAAAGGGTGGCAGTTTACAGCTTTCAGGAATAGCACTTGATAACCAGACCATTGCGTCTTTTATGAAGAGAATGGAGGCCCTCGCAGTGGTTAAAAACGTAGGGTTAAATAGTATAAAAAGAATCACATATAATGTGCCAGGTGAAAAAAACGCTAAGGGATCTACCGGGTATGAACTTATGGAGTTCTCTCTGGAAATAGCAGTTGAGCCTTCTTCAAAGAATGCATCCAAAACAGACAAGCAGATGTCTGTATCTACACAACCCACTAAAAAAGATAAAGATCAACAGAAAAAGGGCATATGAAATCATTATCTCTATCTTCGATGAAGTTTCAGATACCGCTAAAATGGATCCAGTATGTTTATGCTGTTCCTTTGTGGCAAAAGCTTGCAGTCCTTGCTGCAGCATGGGTTGTGCCTATTGCAATATTTATCGGTTTGATTGCTTATCCCTCATGGCAGGAGATTTTAGAGCTCAACAAGGCAATTGGTGTTCTGACAGAAGACGTGCGTTATCTTGAGTCTCGTAAACAGACTATTCCCAAGTTGCAGGATGAGATAACTGCAATGGAGCAGATATTGTCTGACGCACTCATGCTTTTGCCAGATAAGAAAAACGTGCCATCAATCCTCTCTGAAATTTCTACCTTGGGTAATGAAGTGAAGATGGATTTCACTGAATTTAAGCCGGAAAATGAGGTTATTAAACAGTTTTACGCTGAAATTCCAATGACCCTCAAAATGAATGGCGCTTTTTATAACACCATGTTCTTTTTTGACAAAATTTCCAAGATGGCAAGAATTGTAAATGTCAAGGAGATCACTCTTGGCGGGGCAAAGCTTGCAAAAGAAATTATGAGCCAGAAGGCTGTATCCTCTGTTCTAAAATCTACTGAGGCAGTGGTAGAAGGTAGCGCAGCGCCAGGGTCAGAATCTTCAGCAGATGGAGGAGGAGTACTCCCTGATACATATGTTCTTTCAGCTGACTGCAGGCTTATGACGTATAGATTTTTGTCACCAGAAGAAATAAAGGCGCAGGAAGATGCAAAAAAAACAAGTGAAAAAAAGAAATGATGGACATGCGCTTATGAAAAAAAGGAGATATTTACCCCTTATTATTTGTTTTACTTTGATGTCCTTGACAGGTTGTCAGTTGCTGGATATGGGGCAGCATGATGTACAGCCTAAAAAGGTCGAAATGGTTTCATATGCAGCCAAGGTGGATGATTTTAGCAAAAGGCTAAATGAGATGTTAAACGGCATTGGCTATAAATACACTCCAGGTGGCAAGCCTGATCCTTTTGTGCCTATTTTTCAGAGCGATGTGACGGTTTCAACCGCTGAGGTTAAATCCAAAAAACAATCCAAGTGTTTGACACCTCTTGATTGTATTGATGTAGGTCAGTTGACGCTTGTTGCGATTGTTACCAACAATTATGGGCAGCGGATTGCAATGGCAGAAGATGCATCTACGCTTGGTTATGTTTTGACTGAGGGGATGTCAATAGGTTCAAATGATGGTAAGATCGTTGAGATTGCTCCTGACAGGGTGATTGTACACGAAAAAGGCAAGGATGTGCGTGGCAATCTTGCCACTATAGAGCGAAATCTTTTTTTGCATATAAAGGAGTAATTTTATGCTGCAAGGCATTACTCATTATAAAAAGCTTTGCGTTACAGTATCTCTCGGCATGTTGTGTGGCATGGTTGCTGGTGCGTATGGGTCAACAACTGCTGAATTGAACAAGGCTGCTTCTGGAGTGGGCAGTTGGGTTGGTGAGCTTGAAAAACAGGCCCCCAAAAGCCCTGTAACCACAGCAGTGCCTATTGATCAGAACAAGCAGAATGTTGTTGATGTGTTCCCTCTTAACCCTGACAGGCCATTAAACAGGCCTGATGCAGAAAAAATAATAACAGTGGATTTCTACAAAACAGATCTTCATAATGTTTTCAGGCTTCTTGGTGAGGTTAGTGGTAAGAATATTGTTGTAGATGAAGAGGTAAATGGGACATTGACCCTTGCTTTACAGGAGGTGCCATGGCCTTTTGTGCTTGATATTGTAAAAAGTTTGAAAGATTTGAAGAGCCTTGAGCAGAATAATACAATAATGATTTATCCAAGTAAGAAAGATGTTACATGGAGCCAGGCTCAGGCAGGTGAAGAACAACTTGAAATCAAAGAGGGAGAAAGTCAACTTGAGGTCAAGCCGCAGCAAGGGCTTGAGGTGGTTGAGGCAGAGAAACCTGAACTGATCGTCGCAAAGGCAGAAGGGATGATTCAGACCTCTGTCGAAGATGTAGTTAAGGCTCAGGAGATTATGGAGCAGGCCTATCAGAAAGAAAAACAGGGGGATTACAATGCAGCCTTGCCGTTATATCTGAAGGCTTCTGATATCTGGGTTGAAAACATTCAGTTGATAAAAAAAATAGCCTCATTGAATCTTGCAAGAGATGGTGAAGGCGTGACTGTGCTGAATGTAATTAAGAGAGGGTTGCGTTTTGCAAAGGATGATGCAGAGCTTTCCATGTATGCTGCCATGGCTGCTTCAAAACTCAATAAGAATGATGAGGCCAAGATGTACTTTGACAAGGCCGCTTCATCTAAAGACGCACTTCCTTCGATATTGTACAATTATGCAGTTTTTTGTTTTTCAGCGGGCTATTATGATGATGTGATTAGAGCTATTAACAGACTTGAGATGTCAGGGGCCATATCTCCACATGCAATTGTTCTTAAGGCCATGACGTATGAAAAACTCAACAATACAGATCTTGCTGTTAAATATTACCAGCAAATCTCGCAACATGCTGGTTCTGTTCCAAAAGTTCTGTCTGAGCATGCAACACTAAGGCTTAATGCTTTAGTAAATGAGAATAAAATAGCGAATTAGAGTATTGGAGGGCAAGGCGGCCATGTCACATTTTATTAAGTGTATTGTTGTGTTGATGAGTTGTGTGTTAATAGGTTGTTCACAGGCTGGTAACTCTGTTAAATCACAGGATGATTCTCTGGCAAAAACGCAGCTATCTCAAACAACTACTGAAACAGCGATCCAGCAAGCTCAGGAAGCGCAACGCGTCATGAGCAGTACTCCTGTAAAGAAAGGCCCTGGCATTGAATGGCAGCCATCATACTCATTGTCTGATGTAAATTTGGAGATTTCAAAATCCAAGCTTCCTTCTATGCCTGTAGGGGCAACGATAAGGACCAAAACAGGCAAGATAGCTTTGGCAAAGGTGATGAAGGAACTCGTCAAGTCAAAAAATCTTCAGCTCAGTTGGGCAAGTGACGTAAAGCAGGATGCCATGGTAGATGTTAATATCCTGCCGGATGATGATTTCTGGATTGCGCTGAATAATTTGCTCCGTCAGCTTGATTACACATATGAGTTTAAGGATGGAGCTGTTATTATAAAACACAAAATAACAAGGAAGTTTATGCTTCCTTTGCCTTTTTTGACTGCTCAGTATGATGTAAAGATAGGAGGGGATCTTTTGGGGAGCAGCTCAACTCGTTCTCAAACCAGTACATCTTCTTCTTCTGCGTCAACGCAGATGTCAGGTTTAGTTTCAGCACAAAGTCAAGATCATGAGATCGATATCTGGAAATCTATCAGAGAAAACCTTGATAAGATATTGCAGCTTGCAGCAACACGCACAGATACTGCAGAAATCCTACAGGCAGAAGATAAATTAAAAAAGATAGAGGCTGAATGTGAGAGACAGTACCCCAGCAGTTTAGAAAAGCAGCAGAGTTGTATGCAAACAAAAACGAATATACTTGCGAATGCCGCTTTGTTAGCAGGAGATGTTGGAGCTGCAAAAAAAGAAGGCAAGGATGGTGGTGAAGCTGCCGGTGACAAAGGGAAACCTTCCCCTGCTAGTACTAATGATTTTTTTTATACTATAGATAAACCTCTTGGCATAGTTACTGTCACTGCTCCATCATCATTGCTTGAGCAAATTGATTCCTACTTTAAAACCCTTGCACAAGAGGTTTCAAGGCAGGTCATGATAGAGGCCAAGATTGTAGAGGTGACCTTATCAAAAGGTTCTGAGCAAGGGATTGACTGGACTGATCTTCTGAACAATTCTAAAGACCATGGTTTTCTTTTACAACCTCTTTTTGGCTTTAGTGGTACCACAAACTTAAATGGCTCCAGTTTAGGCAATGATTTTACAAGTATTGGGAGCTTGGTGCCAATAGGAGAACATTTTGATGCCAAATTTTATTTAACCCATAATCCTTTTAATCTGGTATTTGATTTTCTTAATACACATGGAAATGTCAAAGTTCTCTCAAATCCTAAACTGACTATGATGAATGGTCAACCGTCTGTGATAACAGTGGGAGACAAAGTAAAGTATATCTCTGAAGTGACATCTGAAAAGACCAACGAAGGAGGAAGTACTACCACCACATACACTGTTGAAACCGACAGTATCTTATCCGGGTTGGCGTTTGGAGTAATGGCAAGCATTACAGAGGATAATGATGTGGTAATGCAGCTTTCTCCTATCACATCAACCCTGCGTGAACCGATGGAGGAACGTATATTTGGTGGTGGAGACCTTATTATTGGCCTTCCAAGGGTGGCTGTGCGTGAGATGACAACTATGGCAAGGGTTAAAAGTGGGGGGTTGTTGATTGTTGGAGGTTTGATAGATGAAACAACTGAAGATACCGATAACGATGTGCCATTTCTTGGGAAGCTCCCCCTGCTAAAGTATGTTTTTGGTCATCAAAAGGATTACAGATATAAGCGTGAGCTTATTATTCTTCTAAGGCCACAGGTTATAACAATGTAGCCGTCAATGGTTGCCGAACCTGATAAATTACTTGCAAGAATAGGTATATCAATTCCATCTGATCTGCTTGAGATATATGACGCATATATAGACAAAAAGGGATATACGAATCGTTCGGAGGCAATCAGGGATCTGATCAGGGAGACCCTGATTGTCAGAGACTGGGAGATAAAAGATGCAGGCAAGACAGTTGCAGGTACAATAACCTATGTTTATGATCACCATAAGCGGGAGTTGGTAAATGAAATCATTGAACTCCAGCATGCGTGTGAAGATCAAGTCATTTCATCTATGCACGTTCACCTTGATCACCATAATTGTCTTGAAACTGTTGTTGTGAAGGGCAATGTTGATACCATCAAATACCTTTTTGACAGTCTTAAGGCTTTAAAAGGTGTCAAACACTGCACAATCTCTATGACTACAACAGGCGCTGATTTATCTTGATGATCACAAGCCAAATATTACGTTTCAGTAAAGCAGGAAACTGTTAATTATTTCACGGTACTCTTTCTGTTCATCTTGCCAAATTTGTTTTATTTCCTTCGCAGATGCCCCTGCCTCAACAGCATTTCTTATAATCTTGTGCCCCGAAATTATGTCAAAAGGAAGTTTTTTAAATTCATATTCGTATGGAGGTTGTTTCCAGGCAAAATCGTTTTTATGCAAAACGGTTACCGCAGAGAGAAATGTAAGTGTGAAAAGATACGGTTCAAAAATGTCTGGTTCAGTTACATGAAGCTGAAAGCCTACACAAGTTTTACCGTGCCATTTGTGAAACGTGGGAACAAAGAGTTGAGTACGGAGAAAGAATCCTTTCAAGCCTGACGCGTTAATTTTTTTTGCTATGGCTTGAATGTTCAGAAATGGGGCGCCAAAGACCTCAAAAGGGCGGGTAGTTCCTCGTCCTTCAGAGATATTGGTACCTTCAAAAAGCACCTGGCCTGGATAGACAAGGGCAGTTGCAAAAGTGGGCATGTTTGGCGATGGCCATATCCATGGAAGGTTGGTTTGAGGAAACAGCATTCTCCGATGCCATCCTTGCATGGAAATTACATCAAGCTCAAGGTCAAGATTGAAAAAATTTTTTAAAAAAAGCGCCAGTTCGCCTATCGTGAGCCCATGTCGCATGGGGATGGGAGCCATGCCAACAAAAGAGCTGTACTCCATGTTAAGCATATTCCCTTCGATTTTTTCTCCACCTATTGGGTTTGGACGATCAAGTACCACTACTTTGATTCCAGCTTTGGCGCATGCCTTCATAGATAGTAGCAGTGTCCAAATAAAGGTATAGACCCTGGTTCCTACGTCCTGGATGTCAACGATCAGCACGTCGATCTGACAAAGCTGTTCTAAAGAAGGTGCTCGGCTTTTTTCATAGAGACTGAAAACAGGGATGTTTTTGCCAGATTCAAGCGTTTCAACCCCATGGGACGTTTCAATCATGTTGTCCTGCTGGGTAGAGTAGAGTCCATGTTGTGGACTGAAAAGACAAATGATATTCCCGATAGAGTCTATCAGGTCTTTAGCATGTCTAAGGTTGCTGTCAACAGACGCCTGGTTGCACAGAAGCCCAATGCGTTTGCCCTTAAGGATATTCTGTAAGTTATTTGAAGAGGTTAAAAGGCGCTCAAGGCCTGTTTGTACCCTATACGTTACCACAGATTTCTGATACACACGCCTTTTGATGTGAGGTAATCCTTTATTTGTTTCACTGTGTAGTCTCCGTAATGGGTCATGGATGCGATAAGGGCAGCGTCAGCTTTGGCCTTAGTGACCACATCCACAAGGTGTTGTGGGTGCCCTGCCCCACCAGAAGCAATCACTGGAATGTGAACAGCCTCGCATATTATTCTGGTCAATTCAAGTTCATAACCCTCTTTAGTGCCATCGGCATCTATCGAATTAAGGCATATCTCGCCTGCACCAAGATTTTCTGCTTCACTTGCCCACCAGAGGGCGTCTATTCCCATGTAAGTGCGCCCACCGTTTATGACTATCTCGTAGCCAGATGGAATTTTGCTGCTTTTTTCCACCTTTTTTACATCCATCCCAAGTACTATGCACTGACTGCCAAATATCTTTGCGCCATCTGAGATTATGGATGGTTTTTTGACTGCTGCGCTGTTTACGCTTACCTTTTCAGCCCCTGCAAGCAGAACAGCCCGCATGTCATCAACAGTTCGTATGCCGCCACCAACGGAAAAAGGAATGAAGATATTTTCTGCTGTTCTTCGAACCACATCCAGCATGATGGAACGATGGTCGCTTGAGGCTGTGATGTCATAAAAGACTATCTCGTCTGCCCCTTGCTCATAGTAAAAACGTGCCATCTGAACAGGATCGCCAATATCTACATTGTCCTTGAATTTTATCCCCTTTGTGGTCTTGCCATCTCGAACGTCAAGACATGGTATGATCCTTTTCGACAGCATCAGGGCCTCCATCTGCAGAAATTGTCTATGAGCGCAAGCCCTGGACTCCCGCTTTTTTCAGGGTGAAATTGTACTGCAACGAGGTTGTCATGAGCTACAACCGAAGCAAATGAGATGCCGTAAAGTGTCAGTCCTGCTATGTCTTTTGCGCTTTTCGGCTCAGGATAAAAGGAATGAACAAAATAGAAACTCGCATCAGCAGACAACCCATCAAGAACAGGGTGTGAAACAAGCCATGCGACGTCGTTCCAGCCCATGTGCGGGATTTTAAGTTCTTCTTTTTCCTGAGCCTTTGTCTGTATCAGTGGAGATGGAAAACGCTTCACTTCTCCGGGTAAAAGTCCAAGACACTCCACGTCTGCTTCTTCACTTCTTTCAAAGATAATCTGGGTGCCAAGACAGATTCCAAGGATGGGAGTGCCTCTTTTAAAGGCATCTTTCAATGCATCCCCCAATCCAAGTGCGTTCAGGTCTTCCATTGCCTTGCCTGCATGCCCAACACCGGGAAATATGATTCTTTCGCTTGAGGCAAGAATGTTTGGATCAGATGTGATTTCTGCTTGGTAGCCAAGGTGCTGCACTGCCCTTAGCACACTTGTGAGATTTCCAGCTTTGTAATCAACTATCGAAATCATTGTCAAGAGACACCTTGTTTCCCTTTTGTTTTTTTGCCATTATAGTCATTCATGGCAGCATCAATTCCTCTTTCCATAACACACAAAATACCGTTGCAGGCAGTCTCTAATACGTTTGAAAGAACTGTTTGTTCTTCTTGTGTAAAAGGCATGAGAACCCATTTGACAATAGGTATGTGAGCTTGCGGCCTTCCTATTCCAATTTTGAGTCGGTAAAAGGCATCTGAACCAATAAGTTCGATGATGGAACGAATGCCATTGTGACCACCTGCCCCCCCTTTTTTGACGAACTTGATGGTTCCGAATTCCTGATCCAGATCGTCATGAACTACGAGAAGCTCAGATGGCGCCAGTTTGTAGTACGCCAGAAACGATGCTATTGCCTCGCCGCTTAGATTCATGTAGGTCATGGGTTTTAAAAGCCAAAAATTTACATCTGCGATACGATGTCTCGCAACTAAGGTCTTGCTGGCAGAAAAATGCGTAAAACCTATAGAAAAATGATATGATAACACGTCAGCCGCCATAAATCCAATATTATGGCGGGTCATCATATGGCATGGCTCAGGGTTTCCAAGCCCTGCTATTACAAGATTTTTCATGATAAAGAGGCAATATGGATAAATAAACCAATCACCCTTAGGGAGGTTCCAGAAATTGATAGTTTACTCAATGGCTGTGTTATTTTTCGGCTGGCAAATTGTTTTGCAATTTGCCAAGCCTTGCGCCTTTTATTGCAAGGCGTAGGGCAAATGCTCACATACAGGGAGTATGCTGTGCTTTTCAGTCTCAAAATGCCTTGCCCTTGAACAAAATTTCTATTTTTTGTAACCTTCCCTTATTGAATTAAGCTTTAGTTTCAGCTTCAGCTTCAGTTTCAGCTTCTTCTTTTATTTGCTCTCCTATGTCAACAATCGTTATGATGGTTGCGTTAGGGTCGTCAGCAAGCTTGACATCTGCAGGCATGATGAGTTCCCTGGCATGAATAGCATGTCCCTTTCTTAACTCAGTTATGTCCAGTGTAATCTCTTTTGGAATGGCGTTAGGAAGGCATAAGACCTTGACACTCCTACGAATCGTGTCCATAATGCCTTTGTCTATTTCCACGCCTTTGCACTTGCCTTGATGCACTACAGGCACTTCGACCTTGAGAGGTCTGTCCATGAAAACCTCATAAAAATCTACATGACGCGCCTTGCCATTAATCCCATGGGTTTGGATTTCTTTCACCAGGGCAAGACGCTGTGTGGCGGTTTCGCCAGCCTTGAGGTCAAGGGTGAAAAGTATGTGATCGCCTGATGCAGAGCGCATGATTTTGGTAAACTCATGGGCGTTTACTGCAAGTGAAATAGGCGCATTGACAGGGCCATACAATATAGCTGGCAGGCTGCCTGCCTGTCTCAGTTTTCTGGCGACTCCTTTGCCTGATTCTGTTCTGACTGTAGCTTCCATTGAAACTTGTTTCATTTTGTTTGACTCCTTAACTTTAAGGTGTTCCTGTGGATTGGAATCACCCTTTAAATAAAGGGAAGTTCCAGAAATTGCTCTTTTGCCCGATGGCTGCGTTGTTTGTCGGCTGGCAAATTGCTTTGCAATTTTCCAAGCCTTGCTTTTTATTGCAAGGCGCAGGGCAAATGCTCACATACAGGGAGTATGCTGCGCTTTTCAGCCTCCTCACGCCTTGCCATCAAACAAAATTTCTAATTTCTGGAACTTCCCTAAAAATAGACTAACTAACGGGAACTTCCCTAACTATATGAACAGCGAGCTGACTGAATCATCCTTGTGAATGCGCCAGATAGCCTCTCCCAGAAGGCCAGCCACTGATAGTACCTTAATTTTTTCCAGTTTTCGTGCGTTTTCTCTCAGAGGTATCGTGTTTGTAACAATGACTGACGACAATGCAGACTCTGCTATCCGTTCAACTGCAAGACCTGACAGCACAGGGTGTGTAATGCAGGCATGCACCGCCTGCGCACCATGGGCCACGATTGCTTCTGCTGCCTTGCACAGGGTTCCCGCAGTATCAACCATGTCATCCAGTATCACAGCTGTCTTGCCCTTTACATCTCCAATCAGGTTCATTACCATAGCCTCGTTTGGTTTTTCCCTGCGTTTGTCCACAATGGCTATGGATGCATTGAGCCTTTTGGCAAATGCACGAGTCCTTTCCACACCACCTGCATCAGGTGACACCATTACTACAGGTCCAGGGATGTTTTCCTTCAGATACTTTAACAGCACAGGGGCAGCGTAGAGATGATCCACAGGAATGGAGAAAAAACCCTGAATCTGTGCAGCATGAAGATCCATGGCCAGCACACGTCTTGCGCCAGCAGTGGTGATGATGTCTGCTACAAGTTTCGCAGAAATGGGCACTCTTGGCGCTACTTTTCTGTCTTGCCTTGCATAGCCATAATAGGGGAGTACAGCTGTGATGCGTCTGGCGGATGCGCGTCTGAGCGCATCAATCATAATCAGAAGCTCCATCATGTGGTCATTGACCGGTGGACATGTGGATTGTATAACATACACATCTGCTCCCCGGACATTTTCTCCTATTTCGACAAATATCTCTCCATCGCTGAATGTTTTGACAGTTGCCCTGCCAAGCGGCACACCCATGTGTTCGCATATTTCCTGTGCAAGCAATGGATTGGAATTACCAGAAAAAATTTTAACAGTATTTAATGGCATAACTTCTCCTGCGAGACTCTTCACGGCAAAATTTAATGGCAGTTCTCTTCAATATTGCCATTTAGATTCACGTCTTTTCAAAAGAAAAATGGCTGGGGAGGTAGGATTCGAACCTACGAATACGGGTTCCAAAGACCCGTGTCTTACCGCTTGACGACTCCCCAACCGAGCGTTTGTAAGTTAAATGGATTGCACTATAAAATTGCGCAGGCCCTGTAAAAAATTCTGCTGAAAAATTGGATGTTCGGCAAGTTGTTCTTGAGCGGCCAATGTCCGCTGTCTATCCCTGAATACCCCATACACAGTTGAGCCGCTTCCACTCAAGAGGGCTTTTTCAGCCCCGGCATCCCTTAATACCCTCTTTAGCTCCTTCAGGATTGGATATGCTGGCATAACTGCTGCTTCCAGGTCGTTTTGCCAAGGCACTTCATCTAATCTAAAAAGAGCCTGAAAAATATGGGATTTGCTCTGTTTTGTCAATACCAAAGCCTTATAAACCCATCTGGTGCTTATTGAAAAACCTGGCCACAAAAGGAGAAACCACATCGGCTCAATCTTACAGGGTTCAAGCCTTGTGCCTTTGCCAGTGCCAACAGCAGATGTCTGTGGCAGCAGGAAAAATGGAACATCTGACCCAATTTGTCCTCCAAGTTCCATCAATACCTGATCAGTCACAGGTTTTCCTGTAATTTCATTAAGGGTTGAGAGTACAGAAGCGGCATTTGAGCTCCCCCCTCCAAGCCCTGCGCCAAGAGGGATGCGTTTGTCAAGGTGAATAGACACATCCAGCCTTTGTTTTGGTTTTGTTACCGGTTCATTATTTAGTCGTTTGAGAAACAACCGCGCTGCTCTGATGCAGAGGTTATCTTCTGCCACGGAAAGTTCAGGGGCAGAACAAGTCATGCTGATTACGCCAGAGCCTGGCCTTACAGTCAGCGTAAGTTCGTCATAGAGGCTTATTTTGGTAAAAAGTGTGCAGAGGTCATGATAGCCGTCAGGTCTTTTCCCTGTAACGTACAAAAAAAGATTGAGCTTGGCGGGCGCTAATACCTTTTTGGTCAGATGTTGTGTTGTTGTCATTTTACTTGCAACATGTCACATATAGCATCCTGAGTTCATACAGTATGTGTTCCAGCAGTTTTGCTTCATCTTCACTCAGATTTCCTCGGGTCTTTTCCTGCAAGAGGGCGATTGTGTCGATGGTGTGTTTGGCAAGAGGAAGATTCTTCGCCTGTTCATTGGAAGCAGGGTCGGCAATCTGGCCAAGATGCACCAGGGCAGATGTGTTAAGCGACAGCATCAGGGTGATGAAGTTGACCTCTGGCAGCAAACTGTTATGTTCATCGTGTTCCATAATGTTACCTCTCATTTGTTAATAAATTCAGATGGCATATTCTTTGCGCACCTTTTTTTGCAGTTTATTATTCTATAGTGCCTGTTTTATCAAGCATCTGTCGCAGTTTTTGTGAAAGCGCTGTGGCGCTGAAAGGCTTGTGCAGAAAATCCACCCCTCCTTAAGCAATATTTTTGCCAAGTAATTCCTTTTCAGAAAAGTCGAAGAAATTGCTGCCATATTCATTCATAAAGAGGATGGTTCCATCCTTGCTCCAGAAAAGAACAATGCTGTTTACAGTTGATGTCCATTTGTGGTATTGTGCCCCTGAAACGAACTGGTTGTTTAATCAATATGTTATTTTAATATTATACCAGTTAATTACATTGTTGTCTAAAAGTTTATTCAGATTTCCTGCTCAAGCTTTTTTTCACAAAATTCCAATCTAAGGATAAGAGATAAAATATGAACAGTTTCGATGAATTCGGACTTTCCGAAAACATGTTAATGGCTCTGCGTAAAAAAGGCTTTGAAGAGCCGTCGCCGATCCAGCAGAAGATTATTCCATTTCTGTTGACTGCAAAGAGAGATGTTCTTGCCCAGGCGCAGACAGGAACAGGTAAGACAGCGGCATTTGGTGTGCCTGTTATTGAACAGCTTGACGCCCATGTCAGACATGTGAAGGCAGTGGTTCTGGTGCCCACTCGTGAACTTGCAATTCAGGTCTCAGAGGAGCTCAATAGCCTCAAAGGTGCGAAAAAGCTCCAGATAGCCCCTGTTTATGGTGGTCAGGCCATGGATTTACAGCTCAGGCGGCTGAGGCAGGGTATTGATATAGTTGTGGGTACACCTGGCCGTACCCTTGACCATCTGAAACGTGGCAGCCTTGTGATTGACAACATCAGTTTTATGATTCTCGACGAAGCGGATGAGATGTTGAATATGGGTTTTATTGAGGACATTGAGACGATCCTGAAGTTTGCGCCTGCCCAGAGACAGACGCTTCTGTTTTCAGCCACAATGCCTGCTCAGGTACTTTCCATTGCCAAACGCTATATGGCCAAAGACTATGAGATCATTTCAGACGAGCAGAAGCAGCAGACCACCAGCCTGACTGACCAGATTTATTTCGAGGTGCATGAACAGGACAAACTTGAGGCACTGTGCAGAATCATTGACATGGAGACTGATTTTTATGGGCTTATCTTCTGTCGCACTCGCACAGAGACAGACGATGTGGCGGCCCGTCTTGCAGCCAGGGGCTATGACGTGGGTTCAATACATGGGGATATCAGCCAGGCACAACGTGAGAAAATTATGCGAAGCTTCAAAGAACGTGAGATCAGCGTCCTGGTTGCAACTGATGTGGCGGCTCGAGGCATTGATGTAAGTGCCTTGACCCATGTGGTTAATTTTGATCTTCCTCAGGACCCTGAATCCTACATTCATCGTATCGGGCGTACTGGCAGGGCAGGTAAGGAAGGCACTGCTATAACTTTTGTTACTCCAAGAGAGTCAAGGGCGCTCAGTTTTATTAAAAAGGTTTCTGGCGCTCCAATCAGAAAAGGAAGTATTCCACGTGTGAGCCAGATCATTGAGGCAAAGAAAGGCCGGATAAAAGATGAAATTGCGGAGGCTATTCAGGAACAGGATCTGAGTCTGTACAGTGAGATGGCTAATGAACTGCTCTCAAACAGCGATCCTGCAAGCGTAATAGCAGCTTTTCTGCATCTTTCCTTTGGGGAGGAGCTTAACTACGGCAGTTATCGCGAGCTGAAGCATATTGAGTCTGTGGACAACAAGGGGCGGACAAGGCTTTTTGTGGCCAAAGGTAAAAAAGATGGCCTGACTCCTAAAAAGATGGTTACATTGATGCATGAACACAGCGGCGTCAAGGAGGCGTTGATCAAGGATGTTCAGATTTATGATGAATTTTCCTTTATCACAGTGCCGTTTGCCGAAGCAGAGATCATCCTGAAGGCATTCCGGCAGAAAAGAGGACGTCCACTTATATCCAAGGCAAAGCCGACAAAATAAAGGGAATTTTCAGAAATTATTAGAATTTTTGTTTGATGCAGTCATGCCCACCCTGCTTAACAGCAGGGTTAGGAAAGTTGACGCTTGCGGGCAAAATAGCAATTTCTGGAATTTTCTTGAAGAGGATTTCACAGGTGGGTTGTAATCTCGATTTTTACAGGCTATATTTCCTAAAAAATCAAGAAAGGACTTTTTATGGCAGAAAATACAGACAATGCCCCACAGGAGGGTGCTAATCAGCCTGTTTTCAAGATGCTCAAGCTTTTTGTAAAGGACATGTCCTTTGAAAGCCCAAGCGCCCCTGGAATTTTTTTAAAGCAGGAGCTTGCCCCCCGTTTTGAGATCAACATGGGGCTTGGCAACAAGCCACTTGGCAACGATACCTACGAGGTTGGTTTGACTTTTAACATCACCCTCAAGTCTGAAAAGGAAGACAAGCCTGTCTTCATCATTGAACTGGAACACTCGGGAGTATTTTTGCTGCAAAACATCCCTGCTGAGTACATTCAGCGTATCCTCGCAGTGGATTGTCCGACCTATATGTTTCCGTTTACCAGACAGCTTGTGTGTCAGACCACCATTGATGGGGGATTTCCTCCATTTCTCATGGAGCCGATCAATTTTCTCGGAACCTATGAGAAAGCCATGCAGGAGAGACAGAAGCAGACTGCTTCTTAACCAATCGAAAAATCATAGAGAGGTTTTCAAAATTGCTATTTCGCTCGTAAGCTTTAGCTTTCCTAACCCTGCGAAGCAGGGTGGGCATGGCTGTGTTGCTTGTCGGTGAAAAATGCTCACATACAGGGAGCAATGCTGCGCTATTGTCCTGCGCCTTGCAATAAAAGGCAAGGCTTGGAAAGCTAAAGCTTGCCGCCGCCTTGTGCCTTCCTTGCCCTTGCACGAATTTTTTAATTTTTGGAACCTCCCTATAGAAAAAAACGCCCTGTTGCATCGTCAATTGGGCGTTTTTTTGTGTTCATTTCATTTGCCTATCAAATCATTTACACATCAAGTCAATGGATTTTCCGCATTTTAGTGTTGGGCAGACGGGGCCTGCGTTTTATATTTCTTTCGACAATTTTTCATTTTTTAAAGGATGCAATTTCATGTTTCATAACAACGAATCTGTAAAAGACACCTGCAAAAGGCTTGAGCAGGATGCCTGCGCCATTATAGCCTTTGTTGACAAAAAGGCTGAGTACACCCACTCCAATATTGTAAAGACAGTTGATGCGCTGCAAAAAATGGCGCATCGTTCCGGGGATATGGATGGAGAGGGCGATGGCTGTGGAGTGATGATTGATCTGCCAAGAAAGATATGGGCGAAGAGGCTTGCCGAGGCAGGATTGAAAGAACAGCTTTCCGAAGGTCGCAGCTTCTGTGTAGGTCATTTTTTTATACTCAATGAGTCAAAAGGTGAAAAAGAGGCGATATGTGAGCAGGCGCGAGGGCTTTTGCGTGCTGCCGGACTGGAAATACTTTGCGAGCAGATAGGCAACACAAGAGACTGTGAGCTTGGCAAAAGGGCTCAGAAAAACGCCCCACTTTTTTGGCAGGTGGCGGGCATTGCCCATGGAAGTGACGGCTCTGAGATAAATAAACGGCTTTTTAGCTGCCAGATGGAGATGGGGCAAAAACTTCCTGGTCTGCATGTGCTCTCCCTTGGGCTTGACACTGTAAATTACGTTATCAGGGGCTTTCCAAGCCTTCTTTTCAGGGTTTACCCAGAGCTATCAGACCCTCTTGCCAGGTCAATGGCGACGCTTGGTCACAGTCGGTACTCCACCAACACTCTGCCCACTGTAGAGCGTGCCCAGCCATTCGGTGTGCTTGGTCACAATGGCGAGATCAATACCATTGAAAGACTGAGAAGCAGCGCGGCAAATCTTGGCATTTCAAGCGTTCCTGGTGGCAGCGATTCCCAGGATATGAACCGTCTTATAGAAGGGCTTGTTAATCTCTACGGCCTTGAGCTTACAGAGGCTATGGAGATGGTCTTTCCCCCCATTTATTCAGAGATAAACCTTTATGAAGAGGAATTGCGGGAACTATACGGTTTTTACAGGTGGTTTTTCCCTGCTTCTGCCCAAGGGCCTGCCGCAGTAATAGCGAGGCATGGCAACATAACTGTAGGAAGCGTGGATGCCTTGGGTCTGAGGCCTTTGTGGTTTGGAGAAAACGATTATCACTATTTTTTATCCTCTGAAAAAGGCGTGGTAGAGCCTACACAGCTTCTTTCTGACCCTGTGCCTCTTGCCCCAGGTGAAAAAATAGCGCTTATCTCTTTTGCAGGCAAAGGCAGTGAGGTGCTTGGCTATGACCAGTATCAGAGACGGCTTTTGACCTTGATGCAGAGAAAAATGAGCTCCAATAAGGGCGCATGGCCATGCAATCCTGTAAAATTGGAGGTTTCTCAGTCCGTTGCTGCCTGTACGCCTTTTCCTGATAGGTTTGATTCTTTCCTGTCACAGGCTATGGACATGGCCACGCTATCCGGTTTTGGCTGGCACGGCTATGACTATGATACAACGGTAAAAAATGCTGTTGAGGGAAAGGACGTGATAGGCTCCATGGGACACCAAGGCCCGCTTGCATCGCTCATGCCTGCCCATGCCCTTGCCAATGTATCTGATTATTTCAAGGAAGAGGTGGCTGTGGTCACTAACCCTGCTATTGACAGGCAGAGAGAGGCTGAGCATTTCAGCACACATGTTTTGCTTGGGGCCAAGGCAGATATGGACGAGTCAGGCAGGTACACCAGGATTGTTCTTGAGCATCCATTGCTGATCTCAGAAAAGCTTCTGGGGAAATTCTGTTTAGCAGAATCAGCAGGTGAGTTAACAGAGCTTCTGGATAGCGCTGCATCCCTTGAGCAGATAATTGCTCTTTTTACCCAGAATGGCGTATGTTCAGATAAGGTCTATTTCCTCGACGCCACAATAAGGCCTGTGTCTGATGGCGCATCCGGCCTGAAGGCCATAACAAAGCAAATATGTGATGCTGCCTGTCATGCTGTAGAGGCAGGCGCAGCGTTGATTGTAGCGGACGATCTTTCAAGCTTTAAGGAAGGCAAGGTTTTTATTGACCCTGCTGTTTTGGTGGCGAGCCTTGTCAGGGCTCTTGAGCACAAAGGTCTGCGCAGAAGATGCGGGATAGTCCTTGCTTCAGGGGCTTTGCGGAATCTGCATGATATAATGTTTATGCTTGGCATGGGAGCAGATGCTGTTCTGCCCTATGCCATCTGGAATGTGGCATGCAAGGAGGCCAAAGAAGGGCTTTCTATTGCGCAGCTCATCAGAAACACCATGAATGTGCTCAGGGTTGGTATTGAAAAGGTGGTTTCAACAATGGGTATTCACGAATTGTGCGGATATGGCCGGATCTTTGCCGCCATTGGACTTGATATGGAGTTCGCCTTACTGTTCGGCACAAGAAGTTTTTGCGTTGCTGATGATACAGGTCTTGGCTATAAACGGCTTGAAGAAACAGCGCTGCTAAGACTGGAGCGCGCAGAAGACCGCAGCAATGAGGCCATTTATCGTGACGAACCCAAAAATCCAAAGGTTGGCAGGACGCTTCGATCTGTTGCCACTGGAGAGACGGGCTTTTTTGAAATGGCGAGGGTCATTGAAAAAATCTACAAAGACACCCCCGTGGCCATAAGGCATGTGCTTGGCCTGAAAAAGTCTGAAGCAGGCCGCAGGCTGCCGGCAATATCTGTGGACATTTCCATAGCAGATCATTCAATGCCAATCTTTATCTCAGCCATGTCTTTTGGTTCACAGGGTGAAAATTCCTTCAGGGCCTATGCTGAAGCTGCAAAGCGGGCAAACATCATATGCATCAATGGCGAAGGCGGGGAGCTGCCTGACATGCTTGGCAAATATCGCAGGAACAGGGGACAGCAGATCGCATCAGGCAGGTTCGGTGTGTCTATAGGTTTTTTGAATTCTGCTGATTTCCTTGAGATCAAGATAGGGCAGGGCGCCAAGCCGGGTGAGGGTGGACACCTGCCTGGGGCAAAGGTTTCCCCTATGGTTGCCCAGGCAAGGCACTGCAAGCCTGGTATATCTCTCATCTCTCCATCAAACCAGCATGATATTTACTCCATTGAAGATTTGGCGCAGATTGTGACTGAACTCAAGACTGCAAACCCTTTTGCCAGGGTTTCTGTGAAGATACCTGTCACAGGAAATGTTGGCACGATTGCAGTGGGCATTGCCAAGGCCGGGGCTGATATCGTTAACTTGAGCGGTTTTGAGGGTGGCACAGGCGCTGCCCGTGAACACGCCAAGAAGTATGTGGGTATGCCTGTGGAGATCGGGGTAAGTGAAGCGCATCGAGCTCTGGTGGAAAGCGGGCTTCGGGACAGGGTGGAGATTTGGTGCGATGGAGGGCTTCGTTCCGGGCTGGATGTGATCAAGATGATCCTGCTTGGTGCAAACAGGGTAGGGTTTGGAACTGTCGCTCTTATGGGTGTTGGCTGTATAAGTTGTCAGAAATGCCATCTGGATCGCTGTCCAAAGGGGATTTCAACACAGATGCGCACAAAGGAAGATGCAGCAGCCAGGGATGTGAAGGGATTTGTACCAAGAAATGTGGACACAGCATCTGAAAACCTTACGAGACTCCTGCTTGCCATTGGAGATGAGATCCGGATGCATGTGTCTGAGATGGGTTTTGAAAGGCTTCAGGACATGGTGGGCAGGACAGACCTGCTTGTTCAGGAGGCAGCGCGTGATGTGATAGATGTCGGCTCTCTGCTCACCCCTCCGGTTTGTGATGCAACAAAGGCTGTGGCTGCGCCTTTCAGGGTGGTGAGAAGGCCTCTCAGCCACCTTACGAGATTAGTTTCTGACTTGACAATGCAGGCAATCACAGAAGGCGCTCAGCATGTCATGTATCTGGATGAAGGCATAAAAAGTACTGACAGGGCTGTAGGCACATATCTCGCGGGAAGTCTTGCGCGCTACGCAGGCCAGGTTGCTGATTTGGATGTAAAGCTTAAGCTTCAGTCTTCCATACCTGGAAACGGTCTGTGCGCTTTTAATACCAGAGGGCTTAATCTGATTGTGGAAGGAGGCGCTCAGGATGGAGCTGCCAAGGGAAGTTATGGTGGCAGTCTTGTGATATTGAAGGGCGTTAATGCCTGTGGAAGGCGTGTGGACGGGTCTGCGGGCAAAAGCTTTGCTTATGGAGCCATTGAAGGCAGGTTTGTGGTGCAAAGCTATGCTGATTCAAGGGCGTGTGTCCGCATGTCTGGAGCTGATGTTATTTTTGGCGCGAGGATCACGGCGCCAGTAAACGATACAACCGCGAGGTGCGCCATGAATGCACATCTGAAGGGTTTTGCGTTTGAGTATATGACAGGAGGCAGGGCTGTGGTACTTGGAGACCCAGGGCCGTGGATATGCGCTGGAATGACAGGCGGCATCGTGTATCAGTGCCTTTATCCTGAATTTGGTTTTACTGTTGAATCAGTGGCAAAACGTCTTGCAAAAGGCGCTGACGTGTCTATAAACAAGCCTGATGCAAAAGGGGTGGCTGATCTTGAGGAATTGCTCGGTTTTTATATTGAGAAGCTCTCGGAAAGCTTGCAGGATGATGAGGCTGTGGCAGTAAGGGCAATTCTTGATGATGCTGCCAGCCGCTTTGTGATGATAGCGCCGGGGCGTAAAGATGCTTAGGTAGCTATGAGGAATTAGAAAAAACTGGGGCTATGTCGTTTGGCAAGGAGGCTGTTGCGACTGATTTTAGTGCTCTTTGTGTCTGTCAGTTAATCCAGAATAGAGGTGAAAATTATGCAACAGTATTTCAGGTTGGGGTTTTTTTGGGCTTTTTTGGGCTGTTTTCTGCCAGCTATGGTGGATGCAGCCTCTTTTCCAGAGGTTTGCTTTATCCTTGATGCATCAGGCAGTATGCAGGCAATGGTCGGAGGCAAGACAAGAATGGAGGCTGCCAAGGATGTAATGTCGCAGATCGTGCCTGGTCTGGCGCCAGAGGTCAAAGTGGGTCTGGTGGCGTATGGCCACCGCCGCAACTGTCGCTAAGGATGGAGGACAGGTTGCAGCAGTCAAGCCGTTGCTTCAGGCAAGGCCGCGTTATGGTAGTAACGATGCCCTCTGGGCCCCTTATCTGGTGCCCCCGGGCAAATACAGGCTGAATGTCATTGTCAAAGGAATGCCTGAGCCGTTAACAGTGGCCGATACTCTTGAGATTCAGCCGGGCCAGTTGCTGGTTTTTGATTCAGGTCTGTAGTTTACGGCTTATGTAGCCTTTAGATGTGATAAAAGAGGGTATTATATTTTTTGGAACCACCCTTCAGGGAAGTTCCGGACGGTAATTCATGAAAAAAAAACAGACAACAAATTCACATGTCAGTATTGCCCTGCTTTGCGGCGGCGTTTCATCCGAAAGAGATGTCTCGCTTTTAGGGGCAAGGGTTGTAAAAGAGTCTTTTGATCCTGCCCGTTACAAGATTACAGTGTACGACACTGCCACTGACCTGCCAAGGCTATGCCAGGATGCAGCCAATATTGACGTAGCCTTTATTCTGCTGCATGGCAAGGGTGGCGAGGACGGTTCCATTCAGGGTCTGCTTGATCTTCTCAAAATACCTTATCAGGGCGCTGGGGTTACAGGCAGCGCAGTTGCAATGGATAAACACCTGAGCAAGGTCATCTACCGTCATGCAGGCATCCCAACTGCTGACTGGGTGTATGTCACCCATGATGAGCCTGTGTCGCCTGATGCTGTGGTGAAAAGGCTTGGGCTTCCACTCATGGTTAAGCCTGCATCTCAGGGGTCAAGCGTGGGCATGAGCAAGGTGGCTGATGTTTCTGAGCTGGAGGCGGCTGTGTCAAAGGCGCTTGCTTGCGATTCAGCCTGTTTGATAGAGCCATTTCTGGAAGGCAGAGAGCTGACAGGGGGGGTGCTTGGGCTTGACGAATTGAAGACGCTTCCTATCGTGGAGATATGTCCCGCGGAAAAATACACATTTTTTGATTATGAAGCCAAATATCAGCCAGGAGCAACTAAGGAGATATGTCCTGCACAGATCACGGCGGAACAGGCCATTGCTGCACAGCAGTTGGCTTCTATGGCTCACAAAGCCCTTGGGCTGTCTGGCTACAGCCGCACAGATATAATTCTTGCAAAGGATGGCTCAATGTATGTGCTTGAGACTAATACAATCCCTGGCATGACCCCTACGAGCCTTTTTCCACAGGCCGCCGCCGCCGCCGGTATCAATTTTAGTCAGCTTCTGGAAATGCTTGTGCAGATGGCGCTGAAGCGTTTTTCCAGAGAGTCTGAGTTAGCGGCTTAATGTGAGAACATGGAAAGACACTTCAGCATAGTTTTCAAGAGGGGGTCTTCAAAGGCGGAGGCTTTTTCGAGTGACATAGCACAGCATATCTCCAGGCATGCCGGCTGTATTGTGGAGGTTGGTGCGGTAAATCCACAAAGTGAGGCTGTGATTGTTGTGGGAGGGGATGGGACTCTTCTGCATGTGGCGCAGGAGGCATATCTGCATCAGATTCCGATTCTTGGGATCAACATGGGGTCTTTGGGTTTTTTGACCGAGGTCGGAGCCTGTGACGCCATGTTTGCTGTAGAAGAACTCATTGAGAACCGGTTGAAAAAAGAAGATCGTCTCATGCTTTCAGTGTCAGTTGATGAAAGGGCGGCAGTTCGGTCTCCTGAACATAAAATCCGTCAGGACACAGAAGTTATTTGTGGTTTTTTAGCCCTGAATGAGGTGGTTATTACCAGGGGAGATACCGGCAGAATGATAACGCTGCATGTGTCATGTAACGGGGCTTTCTTGTCGTCCTACAGGGGAGACGGCCTTATTATCTCCACACCTACAGGCTCCACAGCCTATAATCTCTCTGCAGGCGGCCCAGTGGTGCATCCTGGCACAGACGCTGTAATTCTTACGCCAATCTGTCCCTTTGCCCTTGGCTCCCGCCCCATTATACTGCCGTCAAACATTCAGTTGTCTGTCACCCTTGATAATCTTCATAATGATATACTGCTTGTCATAGACGGTCAGGCAACCCATGATCTTGCCATGACAAGCAGACTTACTATCAAAAAGGCCCAGCAGACACTTAAACTGATAACTTCACCGGTCAAGGACTATCTTACGATTCTCAGGGAAAAGCTCGGCTGGGGAAAGGTGGTAGGGGCTTAAGCCTCATCTCCCATTTCAGGTTCATTTTTTTTGAAGCAGCTTGCAAGCCGGCCTTTTTCCCTTTCCATGGCCTCACGTCCTGACTCCCATGCGTCTTCAAGCTCGGAACGTTTTTCATCAATTACCTCGCGGCTCTTTTCCCATGCGTCATTTGCTTTGGAGCGGACTTCATAGGCGGTCTTTGATGCCTGTTCCCTGAAGTTTTCCATGCTTTCCCTGAGCTTTTCACGATTTTCAGGCCCTGAGCGGGGAGTTACCAGAGCGGCTACTGTTGCACCAACAATGCCACCGAACAAAAAAGCAGCAAAGATGCTCCCGAGAGAGCTGTCATTGTTATAACCCATTTCTTTTTCCTCCTTTTTTCTTTGAAAATATCCTTGAAACAGCCTCAATCGTAGCGTTTGCGCCTGTTATCAGGCTGCTTACCTGGATTGCAAGATTTGTTACCCGAGGCCTGAGCATTGCAACTACATCCTGCACAGTATCGCCTGTCTCTCCTATTGCCCGGAAAATGCCCTGGGCGTCTTCAAGTCTGCCCCTGACATCCTTTGTCATGCCCTGCAGTTCAAGCCCAAGCCTCCTGAGTTCCTTTATCATAGGCGAAACCTCATCCAGCACCTTTGAGTCCACATTTGCCGCCAGTTCGTTATATTTTCTGGCAGAACTCACAACCTGTTCAGAAATGGACGCAGTAATACCTTCAAGCCGAGAAAGCGTCGTTCTGACTTGTTCAAGCGTCAGCGTTGCCTCCTGCTGAACGGCATTCAGATTGGTCACTGTGGGCTGAATGTGTCCATTAATATCTCTTAGTGTCTGCTGTGCAAACAGCAGCGTCTCCTCAACCCTGTTGAGGGTCTGCTTCACTGCCTTGATGAGGCCGGCAACAATAAACACCAGTATGCCTAAAATGACCAACAAAACAATAGGTAAAAAATCTGCCATGTTATTTTTAATTTTCCTTTAGAGAGATTGCAAAAAAAGACAATTTTAGAATCTCCAGTTATTGATAAACACTTTCAGCGTCATACATTTCAGACTGCTTTTTATCCTCCAAAGTGTTTTTTCATAAACTTGTCAATTCTATCATAAGCATCATTTAAAACCGTGAGGGTTGGCAGAAAGACGAGTCTGAAATGGGCTGTATCAGGATACGGCCCGAAACCGCTGCCATGCACCACTACAACGCCTGTCTCTTTGATGAGTTTTTTGACAAATTCTGTCTCTTCCATTTCCACATCCACCCGTGGAAATGCATAAAACGCCCCGTTAGGACTTTGACATGAGATTCCTTGAATGGCATTGAGCCTTTCCACCGTGAGGTCTCGCCTGGCTCGCATCTTGGCTATAGCCTTCTGGATATGGTCGTCATTACCATTCAGGGCGGGTGTGATGGCGTACTGGCCTGGATGACATGCGCAGAGTCTTGCCCTGCCAAGTTTGCGCATTGCCTCAATATAATCTTCCAGAAGCTCAGGCGCTCCGCTTGCCACTGCCCAGCCAATGCGAAAACCAGGGGCAAGATAACACTTGGACAGGCCGTTAAACGTAATCATCGGGAGTTCGCTGTCAAGCGAGGCGATGCTGATGTGAGGCTGGCCATCAAGGATCAGCTTTTCATATATTTCATCACTCAATATAGGCAGATTGTGTCTTCTGGCAATATCAATTATGGCCAGCAGCGTCTCTTTGTTGTAAACTGCCCCTGTCGGGTTGTTGGGGTTTATGATGACGATTGCCTTTGTCCGTTCGTCTATCTGGCTTTCAAGGTGTTCAATATCTGGCTGCCAGGCATTTTTTTCATCCAGTTTGTAAAACTTCGATTCCCCAAGAAGACGGGACATGATGGCTGAGTACAGCGGGTAGCCTGGCGATGGCAGCAGCACATTGTCCCCCTTGTTCACTATTGCCGACAGAGCAAAGTCAATGCCTTCGCTGGCGCCGTTTGTGATCATGACTTCATAAGGTTCGAAGTGATTTTTTGTGCGGACATAGCGTTGTATGCTTTCGATAGCTTCGTGGATGCCCTCTGACGGGGAATAGCCTGTGTGTCTTGACTTCATTGCAACATAGGTGGACTCAATGAGGTGGGGCGGGGTATCAAAATCAAAGAGGATTGGATCACCGATGTTAAGATAGATGAGGTCTCCGCCCGCCGCCTGCCTTTCCTTTGCGATGGAAAGGATATCCCTGATGGCGTAGGCTATGTGCTGTGTTCTCTTTGATGGTATTATTTTTTTAAACGAACTCATCTACTTTAAACTCCAATATGGCAAAACTGTAATTCAGATGATATAACATTTCACCCAATAGAGTATATTGTCAATCATTTTTTTTAGAAGTGAACGTCTAAAAGTTGCCTTTTCGTTCAATGGTTGCGTTGTTTGTAGGGGAAAAATGCTTAAAGGGAAGTTCCAAAAATTGCCCTTTTGCCCAATGGCTGTGTTATTTTGAGGCTGAAAATGCTCACATACAGTATGCTGCGCTTTTCAGCCTCAAAATGCCTTGCCCTTAAACGAAAATTTTAATTTTTAGGCGTTCTCTGAGAATACTTTTGTTATAAGCAAGAAAAAAACATGTCAAAAGACAACACGAACAACACTTCGCAGGAAAAAAACAGTAAATCAGGGGCATTAACCCTCATTATCATTATTTTGAGCGCAGCATTTCTGCTTACTTCAGCATTTATCTGTATTGCCATAGGTTATGTTTATCTTGGTTTGCCCGATGTGTCGAGTATCAGAAATTATCGTCCTGCCATGGTTACAACGGTTCTCGATGCTGACATGAACCCCATTGCCTACTGGTATGAACAGAAACGCTGGCCAGTAACCAGGGAGCAGGTGCCTGACCTGGTTGTGAAGGCATTCCTGGCAGC
Organism: Desulfobulbus propionicus; assembly: GCA_020722285.1. Classification (GTDB taxonomy): domain Bacteria; phylum Desulfobacterota; class Dissulfuribacteria; order Dissulfuribacterales; family DYLC01; genus DYLC01. The sequence continues at coordinate 38,041 of DYLC01000002.1, forward strand.
CGAGGATTCCAGATTTTACGAACATCCAGGCATAGATTTCAAAGGGGTGCTGCGTGCTGCATTCAAAAACATTGAGGCAGGCGGTCTGGTGCAGGGAGCAAGCACGATAACACAACAGGTCACGAGGGCGCTTCTTCTGACTCCTGAAAAAAGTTTTGTCAGGAAATTTAAGGAAGCCATGCTTGCATGGCAGATAGATTCAAGCCTTACGAAAGATGAGATCATAACTATTTATTTAAACGAAATATTTTTTGGGAATAATGCTTATGGAATCGAGTCTGCCGCAAGGACATATTTTGGCAAGCACGTTTGGGAACTCTCCCTTTCCGAAGCTGCCATACTGGCAGGCCTGCCACAGGCGCCAAGCAAATACAACCCCTATAAAAACATTGAAGCCGCCAAAAAAAGGCAGTCCTATGTTTTGAAACGAATGGCAGAGGAGGGATTTGTCAGTCATGACCTTTCCCAGCTTGCCTACGATGCCCCCGTGTTTCTTGCTAAAGAAAGTTTGGATGTTGCCCCTGGCACAGAATTTTTTCTGGCAGACATAAGAAGAGACCTGGAAAAACGGTATGGGGTAAACCGTCTTTTGACTGATGGCCTTACCATCCAGACTACCCTGAAGAGTGACTGGCAGACAAAAGCCAATGATGCGGTTCGGGAAGGCATGGAAAAGCTGATAAAAAGGCATCCTAAGGACAAGGAGCTTGACAAGGCCCTGCAATCTGCTCTTGTGGCCATAGACCTGACCAATGGTGATGTAAAGGCAATGGTGGGCGGCAGGGATTTCGCCCATGATCAATTCAATATTGTCACGCAGGGCAGGGTGCAGCCCGGCTCCTCATTTAAGCCGATTATATATTCTGCTGCAATTGCTGAGGGGTTGATCTCGCCAAATACCCTGATTGTGGATGAACCCATCAGTTTTCCTCCTGGAAAGTCAGGCCAGTCATGGCAGCCTAAAAACTATGACGGCGAATATCTCGGTCCGATCACCATAAAGACCGCTCTTACCATGTCCAGAAATGTTATTTCAGTCAAGATTGCAAAGATGCTCGGCATTAAGAAGATACACAAAACAGCAATGGAGATGGGTATCAAGTCACAGCTTGCTGATGACCTCACAATCGCCCTTGGTTCCTCAGCGATCCCTCTGATAGAGCTTGTGCAGGCATACAGCAGTTTTCCAAATCATGGCATCAGGGTGACTCCAAGGTTTATAAAAGGGGTCTGGGACAGGGATGGCAGCCTGCTGGAGGTGTCTGAACCTGTGCTTCTCAAGGGACTTGAGCCGGTGGCAGCCTATCAGATGCTGGATATGCTTCGCGGTGTTGTGCAGTCAGGTACCGGTACTTACGCAAGATCATTAGGGGTGCCTGCTGGCGGTAAAACAGGCACTACGGATGATTGCAGGGACGCTTTATTTGTCGGTTTCACCCCTGAGGTGGTGACTGGGGTGTGGTTTGGTAGAGAGGATAAAAAATCCCTTGGGGCAAAAGAGACAGGCGGTTTGGTGGCATGTCCTGTCTGGACAGAGTTTATGAGATGTACACTTGCCGATATGCAGAAAACCAGCTTCGATGAGATGCCTGATGAAGCAGTGCTCGTGCCTGTTGACAAGGCAACCGGCGAAAAACTTAATGAGGAGCAGTTGCAGCAGGCCATGGCAGAAGATGCGAAATCTGTGGAGTGGGTGGTGCTTGATAACAAGAAACTGATGGAAGAAAGTGTTGAATCCGACAAGCAGGAAGACTTTCTCCCTGATGACGCTGGTAATCAGAAAAAAGAGAAAGATTTTGAATTCAAGTTGCCAACTTGGTAAGGTGATGGCGTATTTGCGAGGAGGCAAGGCAGAGTCATGCGAATAGTTTTAGTTTTGCATTCAAGCGGTATAAGATTTAATGGAAAGTTCCAGAAATTAGCCTCACTTTTCTATTATTTTTAGCGACTATTATGAAGGAGTGAAAAGATGAAATACGCACATGAAGACGCAATGGTACTTGCGCAGGAATTGCATGAAAAACTCTCTGATAATGAGAAAAAGATTGAAGTATTAAGAGGGTATCTTTGATCAGGAGAACCTTGAGCAACGTCTTGAAACAATAGAAAAACAGATGCTTGAGCCGGGTTTCTGGGAAGACCCGCGGCATGCCGAGTTCCTGAAGGAGCGCTCTTTGCTCACAGACAGAAAGGAGCAGTGGCGCACCCTTCATTCCATGCTGGAAGATATGCTACTCATCCTTCAACTTTCTGATGAAGAAGGGGATTTCCATAGCCTTCAGGAAGTGAAAAGAGGCTGCGATGTTCTGACAGCAGCTATTGAAAAAGCAGAGCTTTCACGTCTTCTTTCAGACAGATACGACTCCTTTAATGCCATTGTTACAATACATGCAGGGGCAGGCGGCACAGAGGCCCAGGACTGGGCCGAGATGCTGATGAGGCTTTATTTACGCTGGGTTGAACGTCACTCTTATTCTGTCACCACACTTGATTATATATCTGGTGACGAGGCTGGCATAAAAGGCATCACCTTTCTGGTGGAAGGTCCATATTCTTATGGCTATCTCAAAGGCGAGGCAGGGGTGCACAGGCTTATTCGCATCTCGCCGTTTGACGCCTCAGGCAGGAGACATACGAGTTTTGCATCGGTTTTTGTGGCGCCGGAATTAGATGACACCATAGAGGTTGATCTTAACGAAAAAGACCTGCGAATTGACACTTACAGGGCAAGTGGCGCAGGGGGACAGCACGTTAACAAGACGAGTTCCGCTGTCCGCATAACACATCTGCCGACAAATATTGTTGTACAGTGTCAGAATGAACGCTCCCAGCATAAGAACAAGGCTTATGCCATGAAGATGCTGATGGCGAAGCTTTATGAACGGGAAAAGCAGAAGCGGGATGCAGAGAAACAGAAGATACATGATGACAAAAAGGATATATCCTGGGGCAGCCAGATCAGATCATATATCTTGCAACCTTATCAGTTGGTCAAGGATCATCGCACAGGCATGGAGATGGGAAATGTGCAGGCTGTGCTGGATGGCGAGATAGATGGATTTATCGAGGCATGGCTGCGTCAGGAAAGCATTCCGGCAGCGCCTGTCCAATAACGATACAAAATCAAATGAGCAACGAACATATAAAAATTGTCTGTCAGAACAGAAAAGCCAGGCACGACTATTTTATCGAAGACACTGTTGAGGCCGGGCTTGTACTTTTAGGGCCTGAGGTCAAGGCGCTGAGGCAGGGCAGGGGCAATCTAACTGACAGCTATGTTGTATTTTCAAAAAATGAGGCATGGCTTTATGGCGCCCATATTTCCACCTATTCACATGCCACAGACCTTGCAAGAAATGTTGATCCACTACGACCTCGAAAGTTACTGCTTCACAGAAAAGAGATATTAAAGCTTGGCGGCAAGGCTGTTGAAAAGGGATATACGCTTGTGCCGCTTCAGATTTATTTCAAAAAGGGCAAAGCCAAGGTGGAGATAGGTCTTGCAAAGGGCAAAAAACTTTACGATAAAAGGCAGAGCATAAAGGAAAGGGATGTGCAGCGGGATTTGCAGAAAAATTTCAAAGGATTACTTCCAAGTAACTCAACTTAACTTGTTGAAATTGCGTTTTTTTGATTTTCACCGGTAATTGTGGCAAAAATAGTCAGATGTTACTTAATGATAAACCCCCGCCACTGGTGGGGTGAGCCGCTAACAGAAGATTGGCCAGATATCGTATTTTGCAAAACCAGCGAGCATCCACAAAAAAAGGACAGGCATTTTTTGTTTTTCCGAGCATACGCCGAGCGATTTCTTTACGGGTTGTCATTCCGAGCGATAGCGAGGAATCTTTTTGCGCGGGGTTGGGATTTCTCGCCGCTTCGCGGCTCGAAATGACAGATGTGGTGGTGCTTGTCGAAATGACAGAAACATAATGCGCCCGCTCATATTTGCCCAAA
>DYLC01000081.1 GCA_020722285.1 Desulfobulbus propionicus
AACGAAAACCACCGTACTGTAACTATTCAGCAGTGCCCCAGATGCAAGGAAGAGGTCTGCGAAGTGTACTGTCTGCACATGAGCAGGCCGATGACACAGCAGATGGGGTGCTTGCTGGATAGTTACAAAAAATTGAAGGCCCAGGCAGTTTACTGCAAGGGCCTTCAGGGAGAGGAGGTTGGGAGGGTAAATGAAATTGTATGTGTTATCTGACTTTAATGCATCTAACGTGCCATAATCTCAAACTGTCTTAAAATTTGAAACTGTCTGTTTTCTGATTGAGTTTAGCAGACACATCTTTCAACTCCTTAGTGACTTCATTAACGCTTTCAACGCCCTGCATGATCGATTGGCTTGAGCCAGTGATATCTTCCGCCATCTGCGTTATGTTATTTACATCAGTGCTGATTATCTGGGCGCTCTGGCTGACCTCACTCACAGTTGCCGTCTGTTCTTCGACCGCTGCTGCAACGCTGTCTGCAAAATCAGACATCTTTTGAACTGTATCCGTCACCTTCTCAATAGCCTCTACGCTCTGCCCTGTCCAACCCTGCAATGCTGTAACGATGCTGTCAATTTCTCCTACAGAATCACCTGTCTGTTTAGCCAGCTCCTTCACCTCATTTGCAACCACTGCAAAGCCTTTACCTGCCTCGCCTGCCCGCGCAGCCTCTATCGTGGCATTTAAAGCGAGAAGATTTGTTTGCTCCGCAATAGAGCCAATCAGCTTGCTGGTTTCGCCAATCTTGCTGGCTGCCTCAGCAAGGCGTCTAATAACATCCTGCGCAGCAGTTGCATCATTGGATGCCTGAATGGCCACGCTCCTTGTCTCTCCAGTATTTCTTGCTATCTCCGTTATGGTGGCAGTCATCTGCTCCATCGCAGCAGCAAGTCCGGCCACACCAGACCCTGAACGCTCTGCCATATCCTTTATTGCACCTGCCTTTGAAGAACCATCAGAGGCAGATGAATCCAGACGTGTGACAGCCAGATTCAAAATGATACTGCTTTCATTGACATCTGAGGCAGCAGCCTTGACATCCCCAATAATGGATGAAAGTCCGGTCACAGTCTGCCTTAGGTTTTCTGCAAGCTCACCCAATTCATCGTCTGATCTGATCTCAAGCCTGCTGGTGAAATCTCCGATAGACATCGCCTTGACAAACGGAACGATGTTTTTGACTGGCGTTACCACGAATTTCTGAACAAAAAAAGCACTGCCAACGCATAGAATGATCAATAGCCCTGACATAATGCCAATAAACGTCAAAACGATACCTTTTATGTCATCAATGCGCCCATGTATGTAATCTGATTTTTCTGCAATGATATTCGCCCCGACAACCTCGCCATTGAAATCTTTCATAGGCACAAAAACAAAAAAATAATCATCTGTATATAAATGACCGTCTTTCTCCAAGGCAGTCATGTCAACTTTCTGAAAAAATGCTATGGTTTCCGGTGAAAACCACTGGTGATTCGCCACAATAAAATTACTGCCTATACTTGCATTCTGGCTGACAAGCGCGGCTGTTTCCTTAAGCTCCTTTCGCAACAGCGTGATCATACGCATTTTCTGACTTTCAAACTGACGAGCAATACTTCCCATGCCGAACATAATCTCCACAGAACCAACGTAATCCCCATCCCTGACAATCGGCGCCAATCCCCTCATAGCGAACCCATCTCTTTCCACTTCAATAGCGGTCACAGACTTTTTGGTATTTTTTAAGTTCTGAAGCGTCTTTCTGAAGGAAATATCGTCCCCAAATTTTTCTTTAGCCCAGGAACGGACAAATGACCGCAACTCAGCAGTGTGCAGATGCACCTTCATGCCCTTGTAATCTGCATTAAGGGCATAATCATCAATCAGCATCTTCAGACGGTTTATGGCAAGCTCTCTGTCGTCTTCAATGATTGCACGGGAAAGCGTGTCGTTGTTGGCAAGCCCCACAGCATTTGTGGACGCTACAATCAATTTAGCCTGCATCTCTTTATCAATTAACTGCTTAAGATATAGCTCTCTTTCTGTAAAAGCATCCTTCTGCATCAGACCTTTGACATAAAAGCCATAGCCAATAGCGCAGATAAGGCTCAAAATCCCAATAGCTATAAGAATGGCCAGGAATTTTGTACGGATAGAGCTGAAAGTGAACATCTGTATCTCTCCTCTTTTATTTTCTGATTTCTGAAACTTCCCATTTCATACACATTATGTTTATATTCCTTCCATTCTATTCTATTTATCAGAAAAGCGATTAATTGTAAATAACTAAACTACATACTACTTTATGCACAATTTGCTCAAAAAAAATAATATCTGCGCTGCTTTGTCTCTGAAAAAGGCCGTTTTTCTGGATAGAGACGGCACGATTAATGAAGAAATCAACTATCTTGCCTCAACAGAGCAACTAAGGCTGATTGGAGGCGCTGCCAAGGCCATAAGGATTCTGAATCAATCCGGACTGTTGACGATAGTTGTGACAAACCAGTCAGGTGTGGCGCGCGGGATGTTTACCGAAGACAGATTAAAACTAATTCATTCAACAATTGAGGATATGCTTAAAATTGAAAATGCTTTTATTGATGCATGGTTCTACTGCCCTCATCACCCCACTGAAACGATTCCAGAACTGAAAGAACAATATGGCATATCCTGCCATTGTAGAAAACCGCTCACAGGTATGGTAGAAATGGCATGCGCTGCAATGAAAATTGACCCTCGCAGGTCATACGTTGTGGGGGACAGCCAGCGAGACATTGAGCTTGCATGGAATGCTGGCGCAAAGGCAGTCCTCGTGCTTACAGGGCATGGAGAGAAGACGTTGAACGGATTTAGCTCTGAACGAAAAAAATCCATTGCTTTTGTTGCAGACAATCTGTATGAAGCCAGCCTCTGGATTGCAGAGCAGGAGCGGAATGAAACTGAATAAAATGATAAAAAGGATGCAAATCCTTGTGCAGCCCTACATGCCAAGGGTGCTTGTGGCAACGGTTTTCAGCCTTGTAGTGTCAGGAATAAACGGCGCGATCGCATGGTTTGTAAAGCCTGCGATGGACTATATCTTCGTGCAGCATCAACATGAATATATCTTTCTTTTTCCTCTTGCTGTTTTCATACTCTATATCTTAAGAGGCGGTGCAGACATGATTCAGACCTACCTCATGCAGACCGCCGCATTCAAGATGACACGTGACATGAGGAGTAGTTTTTTTGAAAACATCGTCGGACTTCCTGTCTCAAAACTTGCAGCCACCTCCTCCGGAGACATGGTGTCAAGACTTATCTCTGACATCACGATCCTTAGCAGAGTTCTCTCAGACAGCCTAAAGGTATTTCTTGCCCAGATTCCATCCCTGTTTGTCCTCACAGGCATTGCCTTTTACAGACGCTGGGATATGGCGGCCTTGAGCTTTGTGCTTCTGCCTTTTATTGCCTGGACAACAAGGGTGATAAGCAAGTTTATGCGCAGAAAGAGACGAGAGGTCCAACGTCTTATGTCTGTAATAACCCATCGCATGAGCGAGATGATAACAGGGATCAAAGTAATAAAGATATTCGGGATGGAAAAGGCAAAAACAAGACAATTCATTACAGAAAATCAGGATTGTTACAGACAGAATGCGCGGCTTGTGCGGACCAAGGAGGGAAGCCAGTTTGTAATTGACATAATTTCCGGCCTTGCAATCTCCATCATTCTTGGCTACGGAAGCTGGCTTGTAACCCACGATCAGATGACGTCAGGTGATTTTTTCTCAATTCTTACAGCCATTGTCATGGCCTTTGCGCCACTGAAAAAGCTTGGTAGCGCATATTCAACCTTTCAAGAGGCAGTGGCAGTGCTTGAACGTGTGGACGCCTTTCTCGTTCTGCCAACCGAACCGGCAGGAGGCGAGGAGGTGCGAGGCATATCAAAGGGCATAGAACTGAAAGATGTCTCTTTCAGCTACCAGACATCCCATCCTGTGCTTTCAGATATCAACCTTTTCATCCCACAAGGCAGGGCCACAGCCATTGTTGGCCACAGCGGAGGAGGCAAAAGCACACTGGCAGACCTGATTCCCCGCTTTATCACCCCTGAAAAAGGCGAAATCCTGTGGGATGGCAAGTCAATAGATTCGCTCAATATCACTCAGCTCAGACAAAATATCGGGATAGTAAGCCAGGACATCATCCTCTTCAGCGACACAATCAGCGAAAACATCGCTTACGGCAAGCCAGACGCCACTTGGGCAGAGATCGAACAGGCGGCAAGGCTTGCAGATGCCCATGAGTTCATAATTTCTATGCCTCAGGGATACGATACTGTTTTGACTGAAAGGGGTCTGAATCTCTCTGGCGGCCAACGGCAAAGGATAGCGCTTGCCAGGGCAATACTTAAGAACCCACCTCTTCTCATCCTTGATGAGGCCACAAGCGCCCTTGATACTGTCTCTGAACAGGCTGTCCAGCGAGCTATTTCCCAGGCTATGGCAGGCAGAACAACCATAATAATTGCCCACAGACTGAGTACCATCCAGAATGCAGATCAGATTGCCGTAATGGAACAAGGAAGGATCGTTGCCACAGGCAACCACAGCACACTGATAGAAACCAACCTGATCTACAGAGAACTTTACCAGACCTGGGTTACAAAAGAGAGGTAATCCCCTTTGAACCAGCGACTCAACCAGCAGCATAAACTGTCTTTTCTCATTATCAGACCAAGCGCTATCGGCGATATTATCATGGCGACAGTGCTTGTGGATGGGCTGAGAAAAAACTACCCTGATTCACGCATTTCATGGCTTGTGGAACAGGGGCTTGAGGATGTTATAAAAGCTGACCCAAGGCTTGACAGGGTTATTGCCTGGCCCAAAAAACACTGGAAAAATCTTTTAAAGGGTCTAAAGCTTATCCCCCTTGCAAAGGAAATCCTTCAAACCCGCCAGCATCTGTCAAGACAACAGTTCGATCTTGCGCTGGATGCACAGGGACTGTTGAGAAGCCGCCTGCTTGCATTTCTCTCCGGCGCCCCGATGCGTCTGGGGTTCAGGTCAAAAGAACCTGGCGAAAGGCTGATGACGCGCATTATCGATCGTGGTCCCTCCACAAAGTTCATGGGTCAGGAATATCTGAGAATGCTCGAAAGCCTTGGGATCAATACAACAGGCCTTGAGCAGACCCTTTTTGTCCCGGAAGAGGCAGAAAAAAAGGCTCTTGACATACTACATCAGCGCATACCTGAAAAAAAATATGCTGTATTTCTACCTTTTACAACACGACCGCAGAAACACTGGATTGACGACTACTGGCAGGGCCTTGCTATGGAAATCCAGCAACTTTATGGGCTTTCAGTCGTACTTCTTGGTGGAAAAGAGGATGTAAGGAGGGCAAATCAGATTGTATCAAACGCTGCATGCGAAATCATAAACCTGGCTGGCGTGACCAGCCTCGCTGAAAGCCTCGCTGTCATAAAGAATGCAGGTCTTGCAATAGGGGTTGATACTGGTCTCACCCACGCTGCCATCTGCTTTGACAGGCCTACCATTGCTATTTTTGGCTCTACCTGTCCGTTTCTGCACACCCCAAAAGGAGACAAGGCGATCGTAATTCACTCATCCCTTCCATGTTCTCCCTGTAAACGCCATCCCACATGCACCACTGCATCCGCAGATATTTTTGACTGCATGACAGCTATCACCCCTGACATGGTAATTGAAAAGGTGCAGAATCTGTGCATGTACTTCATGTAGAATCAGGCGCAAATCTCTATGGAGGAGCGCTCCAGGTCTTGTACCTGCTCAAAGGCCTTGACAAACTTGGCGTCAGAAACACGCTGTTTTGTCCCTCTGGAAGCGCCATAGCAGAGGCTTCAAGGGAATTCTGCACAGAGATTATTGCAAAGCCCATTGCAGGTGAGCTTGACCCTCGATTTGCTCTGGAACTTTTCAAGGCTGCAAGGCGATTAAAACCTGATATCATACATGCCCACAGCAGGAGAGGGGCTGACATCTGGAGTGGCGTGACAGCGCGTCTTCTTGGCATTAAGGCTGTTGTCACGCGCAGGGTGGATAATCCTGAACGCCCCCTTGCCGCAAGCCTCAAATATGCCATGTACCACAAAATCATCACTATCTCTGAGGGCATCAGGAGGGTAATGCTTGAAGCAGGCCTTGAACCTGAAAAAATCATCTGCGTAAGAAGCGCCATTGAACCTAAACGATATAATTTCTCACACGATCGCAACTGGCTTAACAGAACTTTCGGACTTGATGAAAATGCCATACCAATTGGGACAATAGCCCAGCTAATCGAAAGAAAAGGCCACAAAGCGCTTCTCAAGGCTGCGCCGGATGTGCTTAAGGCCTTCCCATCTGTCAGATTTCTTTTCTTTGGCAAAGGGCGGCTTCAAACCGAGCTTGAACAGCTTGTAGCAACGCTTGGACTTGAGGACAAGGTTGTCTTTGCAGGCTTCAGAAATGACCTTTCAAGGATATTGCCTTGTCTTTACATGGTGGTACATCCTGCCATGATAGAAGGACTTGGAGTATCACTGATCGAGGCATCTCTGGCAGGTGTGCCTGTAATCGCATCAGACGCGGGTGGTATGCCAGAGATAGTAAGACATGGTCAAACAGGACTTCTTGTTCCACCAGGCAACAGCCAAGAACTGGCAAAGGCCATAAAGCTCTTGATTTCAACCCCTTCAATGGCAAAACAAATGGGAGAACACGCAAAAAAACTTGCGCTTGAGGAATTTAACACAGAAAAAATGGTGGGCGGAAACCTGTCAGTTTACAATCAACTTCTGATATTCTCGTAAAAAGCCGCCATACGCGATGACTAAGTAAAAAGCCGCCAACTGCTTCTGAAGACAGGTTAAACCTTGCAGCCAGCAGTTTTTTTTGTTATTTTATTTTTCAAAAATGCTCTCTTGTAACTCAACAGGAGAGCATTTTATTGTATCTCAAACTTGCAGGATAGATCATGGAACGCACTCCAATCACCAAAGAAGGATATAATCAACTTAAATCAGAACTCGAACACCTTGAAAAGGTTGAGCGATATGCCATTATAAAAGCCATCGAAGAGGCCAGAGCACATGGTGATCTCTCTGAAAATGCAGAATATCACGCGGCAAAGGAGAGACAAGGACATGTGGAAGGACGCATACAATATCTGAAGGCAAAACTGGGAAACGCAGAGGTCATAGACTGCGCCAATCAACCATGCGACAGGGTTGTTTTTGGCGTGAATGTCCGGCTTGCAAATCTTGACACCGGTGAAGAGGTATCGTACCGACTTGTTGGACCAGATGAATCGGATATACAGGCAGGCAAGCTCTCCATAACATCACCTCTTGGTAAGGCGCTGTTAGGCAAGGAAGCAGGAGAGGAAATCGAATTCAGAAGCCCGGCCGGCATGAGAAACTATGAGGTGCTTGAGATAACAAATTAAGGACGCCTTTTGAACGAAATATCTCATGTAGCGCAAAAACATTATTAAGAATTATTAAAACCTTGCAAAAAAAGTGAAATACCCAGAAATGCCAGAACGACATGGACAATTCGTTCATAGCTTGAAGGTGTTATAAAATGCCTGAGTTTTCTGCCTGTCCATACTCCGAGAAGACTGGCTGGAACACTGAACAAAAAAAGCCTGAATACTTCCTCAGTCCAGAAACCACTCACCCAATGTCCAAGAATGATTATAAATCCAGTGGCAAGAAAATACGCCTGAAGGCTTACGACCAAGGTTTCCACAGGCCATTTTTGATTCACTGCATATAATATCACTGGAGGACCACTGATATTATATGCACCTCCAAGCAAGCCTGAAAGAAAACCTGCACATAACATCCAGACACAACCAGTTAAGTTAATTTTTTTAAAACAAAAAATATTAAAAATTGAATTTAAAAATATAACACCCCCAAGAATCTCCCTGACAAGATTGACATCTGAATAAACTAAAAAGAAAAGCCCGAATGGGACTCCACAAGCAGATGCAACTATAAGACAGAGAACGGGACTGACATTAACATGTCGCCTGTCTCTTGCAAGCATAGCCACACTAATTGCGGCTGATACAAGTGCAACCGTTGGCGTGGCTATCATGGGAGAGACAAACATAACAAGCAGGGGCATTGCAAAAAGAGCGCTGCCGAAACCAAACACAGACTGGATAAGACTTGCTATAAAAAAGATAGCTGATCCAAGAAAAAACAGATCCACTTAAAGATTAGTAA
>DYLC01000003.1 GCA_020722285.1 Desulfobulbus propionicus
GCCCATTCTTAATGTTACGGAACGCTGTATGGGCACGTTGCAACGTGCCCCTACTCATTTTTTTTCTCTGATTGACTTACATCAAAGAATTAGCGGTGCTATCCTGTTAAACATAAACCATAAAAAATGAAAAAGGAGAACTCAACCATGTTTTGCTTCCAATGTGAACAGACAGCTAAAGGCAAGGGATGCTCTGTACTCGGAGTATGTGGAAAAGATGCCAGAACAGCAGCATTACAGGATTTACTTATTTATGCAGTGAAAGGGCTTTCCTTTGTTGCAGTTGAGGGCAGAAAGGCGGGGGTAGTTGACAGGGCAGTAAATGTCTTTACCTGTGAGGCGGTATTCTCAACCCTTACAAACGTAAACTTTGACCCGGAGCGTCTTGCCGGTCTTGTCAAAAAATGTGTGGAGCTCAGAGACAGCCTCAAGGCCAAGGTGGAAAAGGCCGGTGGAAAGGTCAACTTCTGTGAAGGACCCGCCACATTCACGCCTGCTGCCTCCATCGAGGACATGGTAAAGCAGGGCGAAGAACATGGTGTCATGTCCAACGAAACTGACCCTGACATCCGAAGCCTTCAGGAAACATTGGTATATGGACTCAAGGGCGTATGCGCTTATGCTGACCACGCCCAGATACTCGGACAGGAAGATGATAAGGTCTATGCCTTTGTGCACGAAGGGCTTGCAGCTACCTTGGACAAAGGACTGAAACTGGAAGACTGGGTAGGCCTGGTCTTGAAGTGCGGCGAGATCAACCTGCGCGCCATGGAGCTTCTGGATGCAGGCAACACTTCGACATACGGCCATCCTGTTCCGACCACTGTGCCTCTCGGGCACAAGGCAGGCAAGGCCATACTCGTTTCAGGCCATGATCTGAAAGACCTGGAGGAAATCCTGAAGCAGACAGAGGGTAAGGGCATTAATGTCTATACCCACGGTGAGATGCTGCCATGCCATGGCTATCCAACCCTCAAAAAATACCCGCACTTTTATGGACATTACGGTACTGCATGGCAGAATCAGCACAAGGAGTTTCCGGAATTTCCAGGCCCTATTGTGATGACCACAAACTGTATCCAGAAGCCTGCTGAAAGCTACAAGGCCAGCATCTTTACAAGCGGCATAGTAGCATGGCCAGGGGTGACTCATATCAAAAATCGTGATTTCAGCCCGGTGATCAACAAGGCCCTGGAGATGACAGGCTTTACATCTGATGAAGACAAGGGAAGCGTCATGGTGGGTTTTGCCAGAAACACTGTCATGTCAGTGGCTGACAAGGTCATCGAGGCCGTTAAATCAGGGGCGATCAGGCACTTTTTCTTGGTGGCTGGCTGCGATGGCGCAAAACCAGGCCGTAATTACTATACAGAACTTGTGGAAAAGATCCCCAAGGATTGTGTGGTGTTGACGCTTGCCTGTGGAAAATTCCGCTTCTTTGACAAACAGCTTGGTGATATCGGCGGCATTCCAAGGCTTCTGGACATCGGCCAGTGCAATGACGCCTACTCGGCCATACAGATTGCCGTCGCCCTTTCGAAGGCGTTCAATTGCAGCGTGAATGACCTGCCTCTTTCCTTGATCCTTTCCTGGTACGAACAGAAGGCAGTGGCAATTCTTCTGACATTGTTTCACCTTGGCATCAAAAACATCAGGCTTGGCCCGAGTCTTCCGGCCTTCATCACCCCTAATGTTCTGGATGTGCTGGTGAAAACCTACAACATCAAGCCCATTTCCACGCCGGACCAGGATTTGAAAGAAATTCTTGGATAAACAATCAGTTCTTTTTTTAAAAGGAGCATGAGAGAAGCTGATTGAGAAAAACTCTCAATCAGCTTCCTTGAAAATAACTGCTATGAAATGCCCTGGACAGGACACAAGATACTGGGATAAAGAGGCCATTTACGACACAACATGCCCAAATTGCGGGGCTGAACTTGAATTTTTCAAGGATGATCCATTCAGACCGTGCAAACAATGCGGCCACAGGGTAAAAAATCCAAGGCTTGACTTTGGCTGCGCCCTGCATTGCCCTTATGCAAAAGAGTGTCTTGGCAGCCTTTCCGAAGAGGCGTGGGAAGAGATGAAAAACTTAAAAAGTAAGTCTTGATGGCTAAGCAAAAATGCGTCAACTGCTGCGCTACGGTGCATTTTTCGTCTTTGCAGCGTACAGGAACTACGCCTCATTCCTCTTTGAGCTTTAGGCAAGCTCATCAGCGATTACCCTTAACAACTTCTTTAACTCAATCGGTTTTGTGATGATTCTGTAACCTGTATCTTCGGCAAGTTGTACTCCTGATCTGTCTTTTGAATAACCGCTGAGTAACACCACAGCCAGATCAGGTTTTAACTTCTTGAGCCTGTTGGCAAGCATAACGCCTGTGTCCCCTGTCATGATAACATCGCTTAAAAGCAGTTTAATCTCTTCATTTGCCTGCTCAAACACCTTGATTGCAGCCTCTGCGCTCTTGGCAGTAAGGACGCGATAACCATTTTCTGATAAGGTATCTTCAAGGATCTCAAGCAGTTCAGGATTGTCATCCACCACTAAAAGAGTCTCGTTTTTCCCATGCAGGCTTTGGTTATCTTCAAATTCTTGCCTGTACAGTTTGTTATCAGAAATCCTGCTCGTTTGCCGCGGCAGATATATTTCAAAGCTCGTGCCATATTCATCGCTTGTGACTTCAAGCCAGCCATCATGGCGTTGCACTATTCCATAAACCACCGAGAGCCCAAGGCCAGTCCCCTTTCCAAGAGGCTTGGTGGTAAAAAAAGGATCAAATATCCTGCAAATCACATCCTGTGGTATTCCAGTCCCTGTGTCTGAAACAACTATCTTAACAAACTCACCTGGTCTTGCCTTTATGTTGCCAGCAACTTGTGCCTCGGATATTGTTACATTGGAAGTGCAAAAGCTCAACTGTCCACCGTCAGGCATGGCGTCACGGGCATTAATAGCCAGATTCATGATTATCTGCTCAATACCTGTAGGATCAGCATTGATATGCCACAGATCAGGGGCAAGGTTTGTCTGTATCTTGATGTCTGCCCCGAGTATGCGTGAAAACATCTTTAAAAGATTTTCAATGGTGTCATTGACATTCAGATCAATATAGGTTCCAGTCTCTTTTTTTGAAAAAATCAGCAGTTGCTTTACAAGAGAGGCCGCATGGGCTACAGCGCTTTCAAGTTTGTTCAAATTTTTGGTAATATCGACGCCTTTGGCGAGTTTCATATTGCAGAGCTCAATATTGCCCTGAATGACCATCAGAATATTATTGAAATCATGGGCCACGCCGCCAGCAAGTGTGCCTATGGCCTGCATCTTCTGGGACTGAACAAGCTGCAAGTGAAGCCTTTCACGCTCCGCCTCTGCTGTGCGCTGCTCTGTAATATCCCTGAATATCCCGATGCTGCCGAAAAATGTATCATTCTGCATGAACCCGGTTACATTTCCCTCAAGCCAGACTGTCTCCATATTTTTTGTGACAAATCTTGTAGTAACAACGCCTGGATTTACGCCCGCGAGCAATTGCTTAAATAAAGGCATGCAGTGCCCCTTTTCTTCAGGATGCAACACATCCAGAAAGGTAAGCGATGCTGCTTCATCCAGAGAGTAACCCATCACAGAACACCACCGGTTGTTGACAAAGATAAAATGACCGCTTGCGTCCACGCTCTGGATTAGATCGTTTGCCTTGTCAAGCAATAACTTGTACTGAACATTTCGTTGCTGAAGCTGGACTTCAGCTTCTTTACGGCGTGCTACCTCAGCTTCAAGGCTGGAGTTGACTGTTGCAAGTTCAGCCGTCTGGTCTCTAATAACATCAGTTAAAGCCGCAGCAAGATATTTAATGGAATAGTATGTCATACACTCAACAATGATAAAGGCAAGACAGCCCAAGAGTATGGTTACAGCCAGGATGTCATGATAAGCGTCCATTCGGCCTGTAACATCCTGCTTCACTACAACGCTCCCCGACGTACTGTTTTCCTGCAAGGCTGACGCAATGCCACTAATCGGAAAAACAGAGAGGCTGTAATAAAAATTTCCCACTTTTTTGATTAGAGGCTGTGGGCTGGCAGCCCTGACAAAATCCTGCGAGATGACATCCCTCCAATTTTGTTCTGTAGAGCTCTCCACCACATACTCGCCTATAATTTCATTGTCATGCCTGGCTGTTACAGACTTGAATGCAACCTCATCCAGCATCTGTCTTGAGAGCAACAAGGTAAGGTCAATGCCTGCTGTCTCCTTACAGGAGTTAAGGATGCTGTCTAACGGAACACCTATCTCAACCGTGCCAGCCAGGATGGACTCCTCGTCATTCGGCACAACAAACACAGGCTGGACAGCCCTAAGACTACATGAAACCTTCCCACACTCAAATCCTGTGATTGCGCTGGCTGTCTCGTATGTCTTTTGAATGGTGTGTCTCTTAGTAAGGAGATCGCCATGTCTTTTGTCATGCATTCTCAAGAAAGAAACTATCTCATCACCTCTTTTTTGATGAAACTGTAACTGATTAACCTTTATATCTTTCTGGATATTCTGCCAATATGAAAGCATATAGGCCATCAGCCTGCTCCTTAACACATCCAGCATTTCGTCTCTTTCCTGTCCTGACTTTTCGACCATTGTCTGAGTTGCAAGCCCAAGTATCTCCTTGACAGTATTGTCATTTGAAAGGGAAGAGGTGGTAAGCAGAAGAGCCTTTTCAGAGGATGCGACACTTGAAAGAAAGATCTGTCTGAACCGCATAGCGTCTTCAGCAAGGTCAGCCTCAATATTCGCCCTGAATTTCTGATTAAAAAACAACAGCGCCCCCAAAAAAGCAACGGCAATAACCACAGAAACCGTCAGAAACAGCCTTTGGATGCCCTGTTGGCAAGACATTTTTATCAGGGATTTCAAATTATATTTCACAGTATTTTTTTAATCCTTCTATTTGATGATCAGGTATGTTGAAAGAAAAAACAGTCCCACGACCGGGGGAAGACTCCACCCATATCTGTCCTCCGTGTCTTTCAACTATCTTTTTGCAGATAGCAAGCCCGATGCCGGTGCCGGCATATTTTTCACGTCCATGCAGCCTCTGAAACACAACAAAAATGCGTTCAAAATACTTTGCTTCAATACCTATTCCATTATCACGTATAGAAAAAACCCATCCGAGCTGAGCATCTTTTCTGCATGAGATATGTATTTCCGGTATGTTTTCTCCCCTGAACTTTATGGCGTTTCCGATTAAATTCTGAAAAAGCTGCCCAAGCTGGATATGATCCGCCATCAACACAGGCAATTCATCCCTTGTAATAACAGAGCTTGTCTCAGTTGTAATGGCCTTCAGATTGCTGAGCACTATATCAACCACAGCACCGCAGTCCACAGGATTTAAAGGCTTGGCCCTTGTTGTCACCCTGGAATACGCCAGAAGCGATTGAATCAGGTTGTGCATGCGCTGAGCTGCCTGCACAGAATATGTAATAAACTCATTGGCCTTGTGATCAAGCTGATCGCCGTAGCGTTTATCCAAGAGTCGAAGATAGCCAGCTATTGTGCGAAGAGGCTCCTGAAGGTCGTGAGAGACAACGTAAGCAAACTGCTCCAGCTCTTGATTGGATGAACTGAGGGCGCAGGCAGTCTTGCGCAGATCCTTCTCAGCAGCAGCCTTTGCCTTTTCGGTTTCAACATAGTGGACAGAGATCTGATTCAGTTCGCCTGCCAGATGTTTTAGCTCGATTGGCCAGCTCCAGGTCAGATCAAACGGGATTTTGTCTGTCAGAAGCCTTGAAAAGGCAGATGTCAAGGTGTTCCTGATATTATCCGTATAAATAGCGATATATCTTGCAAACAAAGCAAGTGCAATCAGTATCACTAGTACAGAGATCAGGATTCTTATCCTAAATGTCGTCTGCCATTGTTCCATGCCAGCCTCATTCAGTTGATGACCTATGAAAAGGTTATGCTCAACAGGCACGTCTGACAGCAACATAAACCATACCACGCGCCTTCCAGTCCTGTTATCCTTTAAAATAAGTGGAAGGCTGTCTGGAGCCATTTTTTTTAGCTCAGGGAAATCACTGAATAAATTATGTCCTGTTGCAGAATGCCCTGCGGCCATTCCATTTCTGAAGAGATAATGGCCATCTCCCCTGGCAAAGTAATTTTCAGAAAAGCTTGGAAGCAATTTTGTGATCTCAACGACAATATAGAGATAGCCCTGTGGTATATCATCGGCGTCCTTGATTTCCCCTGAAAATGCAATAAATTCCTGTTCCGCCTTATTTATTGCATCACTTCCAGTCTCATTAACATGTGGGGCAAGACAGGTGGTCACAGCATCACTGTGTTCCTTTAAATCGCTGCATACAATTACGGGGTAATCAGAAGATTCCACGGCCGTCAGCATGGAATCAGCTCCAGTACGCTCAAAGTTTTGAACCACCCGGCCTTCCATATCAAGCACACTGATCCCCCTCACATCCTGATCATTGCCAAACACCTTGTTGATCATCGCCTGAAACTGTTCCTGCGCTGCATCCATAGACATATCAAACGGATGAAGATCAGGAGCGGAAAGCCTCACAGCACCATGAGTCATACATAAAATGCGTACAGTTTCCTTGCGTTTTTCGATCAGACGACGCAGTTCATCCGCAGTCTTTTCTATCTCGACTCTTACCTCAAGCTTGACAGATTCCTCAAGCCTTTGCAACACATCCGGCAGGTTTATAGACATATTTGCCAGCAGAGGCATTACGCTGCAAAGAAAGCATATCAGGAAAACGAGGTTACGGAGGCGCATGAATATAAAAAATGTTGGTAACTATCCAGCAGCACTCCATCTGCTGCGTCATCGGCCTGCTCATGTGCAGGTAGCACACTTCGCAGGCCTCTTCCTTGCATCTGGGGCACTGCTGAATAGTTACAGTACGGTGGTTTTCGTTTGTTTTCGGCATTAAGCTGGATAGTTACAAATGTTGTTACTTTTTCATCTGTCCCTGGCCTGTTGACTCAAGGACGCTCATCCAGAATCTGCCGTTGATATTGACCTGCTTCCGGCTCATTATGGCTGATTTTATAGGGATATTCACATAGTGGTCATTCCACAGACTTACGAGCATTGCGGTTTTGCCTGCCATGGCTGCATGAACCGCATTCTGACCGAGATTGGCGCAGTAAAGTCTGTCCTCTGTGTTGGCCGGGACACTGCGTACGATGTAACTGGGGTCGATGTAACGGATAAAAATCTCCTGGGAAATGGATTTGAAGTGCTCTTTTATCTTCTCCCGCAAAAAGATCCCTATATCTCCAAGCTTGATATTGCCTGAAATATCCCTTTCCACCTTTTCGCCTGAGACATACTTCTGCCCGGCGCCCTCAGCTACCACAATCACAGCATGTCCCCGAGCCTTCACCCTTGCCTCAAGCGCCTTCAAAAACCCCTTGTCTCCGTCAAGATCAAAATCACTTTCCGGTATCAGACAAAAATTGACCTCTCGCAAGGCATGTGTCGCTGTTGCTGCGATAAAGCCTGAGTGCCTCCCCATAACCTTAACTATGCCGACGCAGTTGGGTGCGCCAACAGCCTCCACATGGGCGCACCTGATGGACTCACAGGCCATATCCACTGCGGTGTCAAACCCGAAGGTGCGTGAAATAAGAAAGATATCATTGTCTATGGTCTTGGGAATCGCAATTACGCTCAACTTGAGGCCTCTTTTATCAATCTCCCTGCATATCTCCATAGTCGCCCTGAAGGTGCCATCGCCACCAATCATGAATAGTATATTTACATTGAGCCTGACGAGTGTATCCACAATCTCGTCAACAGGCTGATTCCCACGGGAAGACCCCAGAATTGTCCCCCCGTATTCATGGATATTGGCTACCTTCTGAGGGGATAATTCTACAACAGGCAACTTGTAGGATGGTATAAAACCACGAAGGCCATAACGAATGCCTATGATTGATGTGATGCCGTAGCCATAATGCAGTGTAAGCACAAGGGAACGGATTACATCATTAATTCCAGGACAAAGACCTCCGCAGGTTACAACAGCACATCGGGTCTTGGTAGGATCAAAATATATCCGGCTTCTCGGCCCGGCAAGCTCAAAGGACAATGGCAGCTTTCCGGAATCAAGCCCAGCCTTGATTGCATTAAAAGAAGAATGGGCAAGTATCCTGTCCGAGTCCGAGACAAAACATTTATATGGTTTTTCCAGTAGAGGAGAATCAATCCGCGGCGATCCAAGAGACTGAATCTCTGTACAGATGTCATCATCAGGACCAAGATCATCTATCATGTCCATAGTTGAACAGTTATCACCATGACGGCTATTATCGGAGATCATTTGTTTGCACCTTTCTAATGGAAGTCCCAAAAAATGCCCTTTAGTTCAATGGCTGCGTTGTTTGTCGGCGAAAAATGCTCACACATAAAAAAGGGTGAAGTGTGAAGGGTGAAGGGTGAAGGGTGATTGGAACATTCCTTTATTTTTCCCCCTTCGCACTGCACTTTTCACCACTTACTTTTTTGTGCCTTGCCCTTAAACGAAATTTCTATTTTTTTAGAACTTTCCCTAATTGATTATTATGTTATATTTTTTCACAAGTAGCATGTCAACACATAAAACATGCTTGTGTCAACCTGTCAATTCTCTTGAAAAAAGTTTGAAGCTCTATTATACAAGATAAATTCTGATTGAAAACCTGTTGACTGTTTAAAACAACAGGAGCTTGGAGCATATTAACAATGGTAATAGGTGTATTTGATTCAGGTGTTGGCGGGCTTACTGTAGTGAGAGAGCTTCTGCGGCACATGCCAGACCAGGCCATCATTTATCTCGGGGACACTGCAAGAACCCCGTATGGAACAAAAAGCAGTGAAACAATCATAGACTACAGCATTGAGGACACAGGGTTTCTTGTCTCAAAAGGCGCTAACCTGATTGTCATTGCCTGCCACAGCGCATCAAGCGTGGCAACTAATGCGATAAGACAACATTTTTCACTTCCTGTTTTTGAGGTTGTAAGCCCTTCCATACAACAGGCAATTGCCCTGACAAAAAAGGGCAGGATAGGAATTATAGGAACAAGGGCTACTGTGGCAAGCGGAGTCTATGAAAAAACCATCCCGGAGCTGTCTCCTGAAATCAAGGTGTTTTCCCAGGCTTGCCCGCTTCTTGTGCCTCTTGTGGAAGAAGGTTGGATCAAACGCAGTGAAACAAGACGGATAGTCAAAAAATATCTCAGACCGTTACGGGAGAGGGAAATCGACACGTTGATCCTCGGATGCACCCACTACCCACTTTTGCGGCCTGTTATTCAGGAAAAGATCGGCAAGACTGTTCAGATTGTTGACCCAGCCCAGGAGGTCGCTCTGACTGTCAGGAAGTTTATCGAGCAAAAACAGGATAAGGCAGAAAAAGCATCAAACAATGCAAACCGCTTTTTCCTTACAGACCTCACACCGACAACAGCATCTGTGGTCAGGCAATTTCTCGGGGCAAAGATCCTGCTTGAAAAAATCGAATTATGATGCTGATGCATTAGACGCCAACAGCCTCACATACTCAAGGTCTTCAGGCGTATCCACCTCAACTGGAGCTGTCTCCACTACACAAACCCCGATTGACATACTGTTTTCAAGCGCCCTCAGTTGTTCAAGTTTCTCAAGCCCTTCGAGCAGACCTGGAGGGCAGGCTACAAACTGACTCAATGTCCTCATCCTGTAGGCATAAAGCCCAATGTGTCGCAGATAGATATTGTCTGTTGCCTCGGCGACGGCATCAAGCCCATCCCTGACATACGGGATTGGTGAGCGCGAGAAATAAAGCGCCCTTCCATTCCTGTCCAGCACCACCTTGACTCTGTTGGGATTGCGGGCCTCTTCAATAGTCATGGGGCAGGCAGGTGTGGCAATCCCCAGCGCGTTGTCATTTTCAAGGAGTTCCAGCATTCTTTTTACCGGCGTAGGCTCCAAGAGAGGCTGGTCTCCTTGAATATTGATCACTATGGCATCATCTGAAAGCCCATAACCTCTCGCCACTTCAAATATCCTGTCAGTTCCTGACTGATGGGACCGGTTAGTCATGGATACCTTGCCACCATATTTTCCAACTGCGTCAGCAATCCTGTTATCATCTGTGGCCACGACAACCAGGTCAATACCTTCTATAGCCATAGCCCTGTTATAGACATGCATCACCATAGGCAAACCGCCAATATCTGCAAGAGGCTTTGCAGGAAGCCTTGAAGATGCATATCTTGCCGGGATTATGGCTACTTTTTGATACTGCTTCATTTCAGGAAAGCACCTTGCCAATCTCTTTAAGCGGTATAGCCACGATGTAGGTTTGACCATTGCCAGTGAAGAAGTTGCCATCCACCACAACAGCATACAGTTCATCCTTATGCACAAAAACCGACTGTATCGGGCCTGTAAACTCCACGGGCAACTTCTGAAAAACCACCCTGCCGCCAGAAAAATACAATATGCCTACAGTGCCCTTTTGAGGAGGTCCACCGATTATGTTCCACATGGTGGATTCATTGGCCACCAGGGCTGCCACTGTCCTGCCTCCTGTGTTGATCAGGGCCGGCTGGCTCCATACTATCATGTTTCTCTGGGTAACAGCGCTTGAAGAACCCGGAGAATCATAATAAACTGCCTTGATAGAACCACCAAGGCTTTCGTTTGACGACCATATCTCGCCTTTTATATCAGAAACAACCAAATTCCTGCCTTCATTGTAAAACCCATAGATATCCTTGCCAGTCCCTTTTAAATCCCCGACCAGCGAACCATTGAGATTGAAAAGAGAAGGGGCAGTAAACTTGCCTGCTTTTTTCACCTCTTTTCCATTAAACTCAAATCTATAGATTGCAGCCCCCCAAAAACTGTCAGTGTCATAATTTTGTCCGAGAAGGGTCTCCTTATCCCCATCTGCATCCATGTCCATGAAGGACAGAAAATAATGAATATCCTTTTCAAGCGCGTCTATTGTCCCGTTTTGCGGATTATATTTTAAAAGTCTTGAAACAAATCCATCGGTCTTTGAAAAGATGTTCAAGGCAATAAGTCCATTTTGCCCTATGGAAATATTCATGACATCGCCAAAACCTGTGAAGCTGTATGTTGCGCGTTCTTTTTTACCTGCTTCCTGCACATAAACTGTATTTTTACTGAGATATATAAAATAAAGCGCAGACGAGTCTCCCACTGGCACAATCTCCATGTGGTCGGTCAGGAAACCCAGTGAGCCAACATGACGCATGTTTTCAATGCTAAGTCTGCCGGTCCTGCTTGCAGCTACCCCTGGCACATACCCCTGCCTTGTTGGTTGCTGCTCTGTCTGCATTTTGTCAGGCGAAGGTTCTTTAGGCGCAAATGACCCCAGAGTTTCACCTCCACTCCATACAGAGACAGCGCCTTCCCGCGCCACAAATACCACGGAATCCTTGGATTGACTCGCTATCTGAGCTGGTAAAGGCAATTCCTGGGCCTGCTGATACACCTGCCAGTTCATGTGATCAAGTCTGACCCTCAGCCACTCATAAAGCTCATAGCCCTGTCCTTTAACATCAATAAACAAGGCAGGCGCCTCCTTAAATCTAACAGCCTCTAACCCTGTCATAAGACTACATTTACCCTGGATGCACTCATATGATATTTCAGTATAATCAGGCTCCACCTTAGTCGCCTTCGCCTTTGCCAGAACAGTCAATTCATCACCTATCACCTTGCCTTTCGCATCCTTTATGGCCTTGCCTTTTGCATAGACAGTAAAGAGATCGCCTTTTTTAATGCCTGCTGATGAACCCTTGTCCAGGAAAAAACGACTGTCCTGGCCTGACGCCAAGGTAGCTTTGACAGGAGATAGAAGACTTAAAAGCTCACTCCTGTAACCATCCACTGTCTCAGAAGAAACAGCAGACTGGACCATAAAAAGCAACATGACTACTGAAAAAACCAAGCTTCTTCTGAATAAAAAACACATAGGCTTTATGCCCTCCTTGTCATAAAAAATTGGTAACTATCAAGCAGCGCCCTGTCTGCTGCATCATAGGTCTGCTCATGTGCAGGCAGCACACTTCGCAGGCCTCTTCCTTGCATCCGGGGTACTGCTGAACAGTTACAGTACGGTGGTTTTCGTTCGTTTTCGGCATTATACTGAATAGTTACAAAAATTGTAATGGGCTTACACCAAAACCTTTTGTTTTTCAATAGCGCAGAGAAAAACCCGTTGACACCCACTTTACCTGGCGCTTAATGTGCTGCCATGCTATCTGAATTGCTGCAATATTTTACAGAACCATGTCCAGAACACATCAAAAAAATGGGATATTTGCATGAACTTATCTCCATCAGCCACAAGGCGAAACGGCTGGAAAGACACTGGAGGCCTCATCTAAACCGTACAAGGCAGGCTATTTTAAGGATTGCCAACAGCACGCCAAACAAGGATACAATCATAGTGTTTGGCTCCGGTGT
This sequence comes from Desulfobulbus propionicus, assembly GCA_020722285.1. GTDB lineage: Bacteria > Desulfobacterota > Dissulfuribacteria > Dissulfuribacterales > DYLC01 > DYLC01. Next base: position 12,504 of record DYLC01000003.1, read on the forward strand.
GCTTCTGGATGCACCCATTGAGGAATTGAGTAACATGTTTAAGAAAGTGATTCTGCTGGACATTTATCACACCAGAGACACCCTTAAAAAACTTATTCAATACAAAAACGTAACAGTTCTGCCAAGAGATCTTTCAGGTATTGCAGAGGCTCTCTGGGAACAATATAAAGATGGGAAAAAACTTCGGTATCTTCCAGAGCCTCTTTCAACTTACAACTCCTTAACAAAAAATGTCTCTCTGGCAGTCTCATTGAATCTTCTAACACAACTGTCTTTTGTCCCGACAGTCTTCTTGAGCAGATTCAAAAAAATATCCATTACACAAGAGGCAATATCCTGCTGGAAAGAATCATTTTGCACGGCACACATCAAAGCACTCAATGGGCTTGACTGCCCCAAATGCATTGTCACAGACCATGAGTCACTATGCAAAGACTTTTCCGGCAGGATAATTGCCAGAAATTCAACTGTTTTTGAAGACGCAAACCACATTTCGGAATCGGCGGATATTTTTTTGCAATTAATGGAAAAAAACGGCTGGAGAAGGTTTGACTGCTGGCAATGGGATATCAATCCAGCAGGTGAAAAATCAAAAGACATGGCGGAGCAATTAACTGTCAGCGCGTTTTATAAGTGTGGTTAGGGAGGTTTCCCAAAAAAATAGAAACTTTGTTCAAGGGCAAGGCATTTTGAGTTGAAAAGACCTTTGACTTCATTTTGATTGCACAGATTTTTTACGGTTAGATGTAACCTGTAAAAATGGCGGTCCCAAGGGGACTCGAACCCCTGTTTTCGGCGTGAGAGGCCAACGTCCTAGGCCGCTAGACGATGGGACCGCTGAAGTCCATCTTTATTAAAGGAAGAAGGTTACGATGTCAAGTGATTTGTTATAATAAGATGTGCCGAAAAATAAAAAAAACATGTTCCGAAATTTTTGTCTCCATCTTTCTGAAACATAGCTCATAGTCTTCAGTCTTGCAATTGGCAAGCTTGGCATGTAAACTCACCTCTCAATTTTCGTGGTTAGCATCAGCGAAGGTAACTATTTAGTATAATGCCAATAGTGATCAGGCAACATGCTGATTTTTAGATAAGGAGAGATTTGATGTTTTTTCAGGATATTATCGCTACCCTTAACAATTACTGGCAGGACAAGGGGTGCCTGCTGCTTCAACCCTATGACATTGAGGTCGGAGCAGGCACATTCCATCCGGCCACTTTTCTCAAGGCAATAGGCCCTCAGCCATGGCGCGTTGCTTATGTTCAACCTTCAAGACGTCCAACTGATGGTCGTTATGGAGAAAATCCAAACAGACTTCAGCATTATTATCAGTATCAGGTAATCCTTAAACCAACGCCTGACAATGTGCAGGAACTCTACCTGAAAAGCCTTGAGGCCTTTGGATTAAACCTTACTGAGCACGATGTCCGTTTTGTTGAGGACGACTGGGAGTCTCCGACACTTGGAGCATGGGGGCTTGGCTGGGAGGTCTGGCTTGATGGAATGGAAGTTACCCAGTTTACATATTTTCAGCAGGTTGGCGGTGTGGATGTGGAGGCGGTTTGCGCTGAGATAACCTATGGCCTTGAGCGTATTGCCATGTATCTGCAGGGAATAGACAACATCTATGATCTCAAGTGGAATAAGGACACAACCTATGGCGAGGTGCATCACAGGGATGAGGTGGAGTTTTCCCGCTACAATTTTGAGCTCGCCAATGTGGAGACATTAAAGAAGCTGTTTGCGATCCATGAAGAAGAGGCGTTGGCTCTTCTGAAAAATGGCTCAATACTGCCTGGCTACGATCAGTGCCTTAAATGTTCACATTATTTCAATCTGCTTGATGCCAGAGGAGCAATTAGTGTGGCTGAAAGAACCGCCTATATTGCGAGGGTGAGAAAGATTGCAAGAGAGACGGCTGAGGCGTACCACAGAAGCATCACAGTAGCGCCTTGATCTATTGGCGTTGTTGATGGATTGCCCCTGACTATTTTTGCGTATCCATCGCATATTACGACTTTTTACAAAAATATCCTGCTTGAGCAACAAAAAAAAGTTCTGTCTTTTGGACAGAACTTTTTTTAATGAAAACCACCGTACTGTAACTATTCAGCAGTGCCCCAGATGCAAGGAAGAGGCCTGCGAAGTGTGCTGCCTGCACATAAGCAGGCCGATGACACAGCAGATGGGGCGCTGCTGGATAGTTACATGATTGTTAGCGTCCCTTTGCAGCTCTCTTCGCAGCCTTGAGAGGGTTGATCTTTTTGCCTGTCTCTTCTTTTGGCACTTCAAGCTTGGCATGTGTTGCAAAGTTGCAGAGACCTTTTTTCCATTTTGATGCAGGTGTAGGATAGACACTGCAAAAACGTTTGTCATTCTGAGTGATTATGCGCCCGCAGCCATCGCATTTTTCGACGATCTCAGAACATGCAATACCTTTGAAAAACATATCGCTATTTCCAGTCAAATTTGTTGACTCCATGTGATGTCTCCTGAAAAATAAAAAATGGTGCCGAAGAGGAGATTCGAACTCCTACAAGCTTGCGCTCGCTAGACCCTGAATCTAGTGCGTCTACCAATTCCGCCACTTCGGCCATGAAGAAGCGATATTTAACTTACTGCTCTTGCTATTGTCAAGAGGTCATTGTAATCTTGCCCCAAAAAAAATGCAGGGCAATATTTAGGGAGACGATCTCTTTTGAAAATATACCGAAGTCTTGGCGAACTGCCAGGCACATTTATCAAACCCAGTCTGACCATTGGAAATTTTGACGGCATTCACAAGGGACATCAAGCGTTGTTTCAAAAGGTAGTTGAGTTGGCGGAATATGAGGCTGGAGAGGCTATTGCAGTTACATTTGAGCCTCATCCCCTTGCTGTGCTCAGGCCAGATAACCCGCCAAAGAGAATATGCACCCTTGAACACAAGATCGAATTGATCGCCAGGGCGCATATTGACCACCTGATTGTCCTTCCATTCAATAAAGAGTTTGCCCAGACCACTGCCAACGATTTTGTCGTAAATATCCTTTGCAATGCCATCGGAATCAGGCATCTTGTAGTGGGCTATGACTATGCGTTTGGAAAGGGTAGGGGGGGGAACATCGAGTTCTTGAAAGAAATGGGAGACAGATTTGGTTTCAGCCTTCATGTCTGTAAAGCTGTTGTGGTCAACGGCATTATCTCAAGCAGCACCAGGATCAGAGAATTTGTTTCATCGGGCGACATGAGAACAGTTCAGATGCTGCTTGGCAGGTATTATCAGATACGAGGCATAGTGAGGGAAGGGAAACGCCTTGGAGGCCCGCTTGTTGGATTTCCAACAGCGAACCTTTTTCTGAAAAAGGATGAACTTAGTCCAAAAAACGGGGTTTATGTCGTGCAGGTTATCTATGCAAATAAATGTTATGGCGGTGTGATGAACATCGGGTATAACCCTACCTTTAACGAGACAGCCCTGAGTGTAGAGGTGCATATCTTTGATTTTGACAAGGAAATTTATGGCCACCCTCTTAAAGTAAATCTTATTGAAAGACTCAGGGACGAGAGACGTTTTTCAGGGCCTGAAGAGCTTTCCCGACAGATAGCTAAAGATGCTGAAAAGGCCAGATTGATACTGGCAAGTGAACCGCACCTGAAAAGATCATGTTGCGAGGAATCAGAATTGGTCGAATGGGAGGAGGCTGTTGCCTGAAACTGTTTGGATACAAGCCTTGTCAAGTACCCCGCTTCTTGTGGCCGATGCGATGGTCTGAAGGTCGTGCCACCGCTGTACCTGCCAGGCTACAGGCTGCTCACTGTCTCACACCCGCTTTATATCAATTCACAGGTACATTCGGAAATGGCGCACAAGGATACCTTTCTCTATGTATCAAAAGAGGCGGCCGCAGCGGAAAACCTCACGGATGGACAAATTGTTCGTGTCAAGAATCATCTGGGTTTTTTCGAGGCCCCCTGTCGCGTGACCCCAGCCCTGAAGGGACCGGTGGTCATGGCCTGCAAAAACCGGCCGATGCAACGGAACTGGCCTAATTATGTGGTGGAAAGCCGTGCCACCGATGCAGGAAGCGGTCTGGATTATTATGACACCTTTGTGAAATTGGAAAAGGTCTGAGACGTCAGGGGCTGTTCTATTCAACAGGCAGTTTTACAGTAGCTATTGTGCCTCTTGGTTTGTTTGCATGAAATTTAATGCTGCCTCCAAGCGCATCAACCAGACGCTTTACTATGGCAAGCCCAAGCCCTGTTCCTCTTGTTTTGGTCGTGATAAAAGGCTCATGTAGCTTTGACTGAATCTCTTCAGGAATGCCGCTACCATTATCTGTCACAATGATGAAGAGTGTTGCGTCCTGAAGCTCTATGCTGAGACAGACCTGCCCCTCCTCATTATTTCTGCCTTGTACTGATTGCATCTCGACTATCGCATCAAAGGCGTTTTGAATCAGATTGATGGCTATTTGAATCACCTTTTCAGCATCTATTGTAATTAAGCTGTCTGTGCATGATGATTTCAGTAAAATACCGTGGGGTGGGGTGCCAATACCCTTTGAAATAGTGGTAATAAGTCTGTTTAGGTCTGTTTCTCTGGGCATCAGCCTGTCAGGTCTTGCATAGGCGAGGAGGTCTGTTGTAAGCCGTTCCAGCCGTTCTGATTCTGTCACTATTATCTCAAGGTCTTCTGCAATTCCATGATTTTGTCCCTTTGTCTGAAGGTGGTATTGTGCAAATCCCTTGATGCTGCTCAGGGGATTTCTGATCTCATGGGCAAGAACGGCAGACATTTCTCCCAGCATGGCCATACGTTCCTGTTGCCGCAGTTTTTGTGCAAGATATTCATTCCTTCTGTAAAATACAAAGAAGGCCAGGACAAAACCCCACAGAATCGCCTGTGCTGTCATGGTCATAACAATCTGAAATCTGGCTTTTCTGACAAGTTTTTCAGCATGGTATGTATGGACCGCCACCCTTAATACACCAAACATGTCCCTGTCTGCACAGAAGTTGAATGGGATTGAAGCAGATGAGCTGTTTACATCCGGTGGACTGTCAAGACATTGCCCTGCCTTGATGTGAACTGGAAAGTCCACGAGAAAAACATTTTCGCCGGTCCCAAGATTGCTATTATACACAAGGTATCTGTTTTCACTGGCTATTTTTTGAATCAACTGGTCGGGCTGTTTACGGCCAACCAGAGAGGCGTTTGTGTGAAGAAGCACTGTGCTATCAGGGGCATACAATGTGAGAAATGCTATGTCACTGTTGTTGTGCGCCTGTACTATATCGTTAAACACACTCTGCTCAATGCCAACCTTTTCAATTGTGATGGCAAGGTTGATGGCGATATCAAGCACTCGATTTTCAAGCAGGTTTTTTGAACCTTCGATGGATATTTCATAGGTTTTAATGGCTGAGCTTGTAGTAACAATGGAAAAAAGCGCCAAGATTGATATCAGACATAAGCCATAGCCAAAGGCAATGGCTTTTTTCCTGTCTTCAGGTTTTTGCAGTATAGATAGAGGATTGTCTATGATGTGCATGTATTTCAATAACTTGAAACTTCCAAAAGGTAAAGAGTAATGATATTGCCTGATCTGCTTAAAGGCGCCCTTGTCAGGCGTTACAAACGTTTTTTTGCGGATGTCGTCCTTGAAACAGGACAGACTGTCACTGCTCACACCCCAAACACAGGGGCCATGTTGACCTGTTCTGAGCTTGTGAATTTAACCAGAAACACCCCTAAAAAATAAATCTTGCAAAGATGTTACTTCAGTTACTTGCCAAACTTTGTGGAAGAGTTTAGATATCAGCATACATTAAAATTTATTGAGAAAAGGTTTGAGTTAGTGGATAGTTTTGAGCTTATGCTGTCAAAAATAAAACCAGTCTCTCGTGTTGAGGAGGGGAGATTGCAGGCCCATCTGGATAACCTCACTAAGCCTGTTGGAAGTCTTGGACGGCTTGAAGAGTTGGCAAAAGATTATTGCCTGAAGTGTGGCGTGTCATATCCTCATATTCCTAAGAAGTGTGTTGTGGTGTTTGCAGCAGACCACGGTGTGACACAGGAAAATGTCAGCCTGTATCCAAAAGAGGTGACCTATCAGATGGTCAGGAATTTCCTGAACGGAGGGGCTGGGATCAATGTCCTGGCGCGTCATGCCGGAGCAGACGTCAAGATAGTGGATATCGGTGTGGATCATGTATTTGATAACGAAACTATCCAGGCCGGGCTGTATAATAAAAAAGTAATAATGGGCACCAAAAACATGGTCAATGGCCCTGCGATGACAAAGGATGAAGTTATCTCGGCTATAACGGCTGGCATTGAAATGGCGGGGGTGTGTGTTCAGGAGGGTTTTGGCCTGCTTGCCACAGGAGAGATGGGGATTGGCAATACTACTGCTGCGAGCGCTGTCACTGCTGTTCTGTGCCATAAAACCCCGGAAGAGGTCACAGGAAGAGGCACAGGGATAAGTGAATCCGTCAGGATTAACAAGATAAATATCATAGAAAAGTCGATCGCACTGAACAGGCCGGATCCATCTGACCCGATTGATGTGCTTGCCAAGGTGGGCGGGGCTGAAATCGCCGGTATCTGCGGTTTTATTCTTGGCGCTGCCTTGCACAAAGTACCTGTTATAACAGATGGTTTTATCTCTACTGCTGGCGCCCTTGCCGCCTGCCGGATTTCCATCCATGCAAAAGACTATATTTTTGCTTCGCATGTTTCTGTGGAAAAGGGGCATCGCATACAGCTTGAACAGATAGGGATAAAACCCCTTTTGGATATGGGGCTCAGGCTTGGGGAAGGGACAGGGGCAGCCCTTGCTATGACCCTTATTGATGCTGCAATCAAAATATTTACTGAGATGGCCACTTTTGAAAGCGCTGGTGTCTCGAACTGAAAAAGTCCATGCTCCAGCCTGTCAATAACTTTCAGTCAAAACCTTTGATACTCATAGCTGATGATGATCAGATGGGATTTGATGTAATTCTATTGTTAAAGGAAAACTTGAGCATAAATTGCATCCATGAAAATGTCGTTTCGATGGACGCTACACATTATGAAGATTTTCTTTTAGAGCGTAGAAAGTTAATGGCAAAAAAAAATTAAAGACTATTATAACTCATTATGACAAAAAAGCCGACCCCCTAACAAAGAGAATTATACTTTTACCAATTTACAACCCACAAGAGTGCGTCAGCCGCCGAGGTCACAAAAAAACCCGCTATTTACATAGCGGGCTTCTGACTTGTAATACTCAAAGAGTCAGGTTACTTATGGCACTCAGCACACTTGGTTGGGCCAGCCTTCTTCTGTTCATGGCAACCTTTGCAGTTCTTGTGCATATTGTCAGCGGGCTTTCCAAGCTCATGACAGGTAGCACATTTCTCGATCTTCTGGCCAGCAACATAGGCTACCTGCTTGCCATCAGCACCCTTGCTGTGATGGCACTCTCCACATGTTGTCTTTCCCTGGTGAGCCTTGTGATTAAAGGCTACAGGGGCCTTTTTGCCGGCTGGTCCAGCAAGGCTGATGGTATCAGGACCTTCTGCTGACACGAGAGATGCAGCCCCAACAAGACCAAATGCACATGCAGCTACAAGAGAAACTTTAATTGACTTCTTCATTGACAAACCTCCCTTTTACGGATTTTTTTAATGCACGTCTCTTTTTAATGAGACTTGTATTATTTGTCAACAAGTATTTGATGCGCAAATGAAGTTATTGTTTTACACGCAGACTCAAATCAATTGCCTTAGCAGAATGAGTAAGCGCACCTGAGGAGATAATGTCCACCCCGCTAAGCGCAATTTCTCTGACGTTTGCCAGTGTCACACCTCCAGATGCCTCCAAAAGCACCTCCGGCCTTCTGGCTCTGGCAAACATCACTGCCTTTGAAAGCTCTGTGACATCCATATTATCAAGAAGAACAGCATCAGCCCCTTCATCCAGCGCCTCGCGAAGCTGTTCAAAATCAGACACCTCAATCTGTATCTTCAGCGGATGAGGGGCTCTCAGTCTGGCATTTCTGATTGCCTCCCTCACAGAGCCACAAGAGGCTATGTGGTTATCCTTGATAAGGATACCGTCTGAAAGACCAAATCTGTGGTTAAAACCTCCACCTACCCTGACCGCATACTTTTCCAGATGCCGGAGCCCCGGAGTAGTCTTCCTTGTATCCACAATACGGCAGGAAATCCCTTTTATTTCATTTGCAAATCTGCGGGTAAGCGTTGCAACTGCGCTCATCCTCTGCATAAAATTCAAAGCCACTCGTTCAGCCTGGAGTATGGATGTTAACATCCCCTCGATTTCCAGCACTTGTGCGCCTTTTGACACAAAACTGCCATCCGGAAAATGCACATAAAATGACAACCCTTGGTTCATCTGCCTGAATGCCTCCATAGCTATCTCCACACCACAGATGATGCAGTCCTCTTTAGCTACAATACAGGCAGAGCCTTTTTTTTCTGCAGGCACAGTCAAAAAGGTTGTAATATCTCCTCCACCCAGATCTTCCCTGAGGGCATTGATAACTGCTTCAAGGTAAAGCAATTTATGTGGATGTCCTGCATGAGAAAACACCTCTTACCCCCCTACTTCTTGAAGGATGCGCATGCCTTCCTCTATGCGTTTAAGTCTCATCATCAGACCATCTGCCTTTTCCCGTTCCTTCTGAACCACTTCTTCCTTTGCCTTTTGAAGAAAACCGGGGTTGGCAAGCTTGGCATTCAGCTTTTCAAGCTCAGGGATCAATTTAGACTGCTCTTTTTTCAACTTTCCAAGCTCAGCCTCTACATTTATTATCCCTGCAAGCGGAACATGCACATCTATCTGATCCAGTACCACAGACATCACGCCAGAAGGTCGTTTGGCTGTGGCGTCAAGAAACTCCACTTGCTCTACCCTCGCAAGGTTTTGAAGGGCTTTCAGCTCATCCTCCACAATCCTGCGGGCAAATTCCGTATGAGCCACGACAATAATCTGTATGCCGACAGCAGGATGCACATTCATCTCAGCCCTGATATTTCTGATGCCAGTGATGATCTCGATAAGAAGCCCTACAGATGTCTCTGCATCGTCATCCTGCCAGTCCTTGCAGGGCTTTGGATAGTCCTGCACACAGATAAAACCCTGTCTGCCAGGAAGATGATGCCACAACTCCTCTGTAACAAAAGGCATAAAGGGATGCAGAAGCCGTAAACTGTAATCCAGCACAAGAAGACTTACTGCCTGGGTCACAGTTTTTTCCGCAGAATCCTTGCTGTAAAAACCCTGTTTGGCAAACTCAAGATACCAATCGCAGAACTCGCGCCAGAAAAACCCGTAAAGCTCACGGGCAGCCACGTCAAAATCAAACCTGTCCAAGGCAGATCGAATCTCTGAAACAGCCCTGTCAAGCCTTGCAAGTATCCACCTGTCTCGAAGGGTCAGACGACTGTAATCAATCTCTGGCGCAGCGCCATCAAGATTCATCAGAACAAGCCTTGAGGCATTCCAGATCTTGTTCACGAAGTGCCTGTATCCATCAATCCTGTCCTCTGCAAGTTTTATATCTCTTCCATGGGCTGCAAGAGCTGCCAGGGTAAAACGCACGGCATCAGTGCCATATTTTTCCATTACCACCAAGGGGTCAATAACATTTCCCTTGGACTTGCTCATTTTATGACCCTGGGCATCCCTTACAAGGGCATGAAGATATACATACCTAAATGGCACATCCTTCATGAAGTGAATACCCATCATCATCATGCGCGCTACCCAGAAGAACAAAATATCAAAACTGGTGATCAGTACAGAGGTAGGATAAAAACGCTTCAGATCATCAGTCTGCTCCGGCCATCCAAGGGTTGAAAACGGCCAAAGCGCTGAACTGAACCATGTATCCAGCACGTCATGTTCCTGTTCGAGCCTGCTCCCTGCGCATTTACTGCAAACCTTTGGCTCTTCACGGGCAACCATCACCTCTCCACAATCAAGACAGTTCCATGCAGGAATTCTATGTCCCCACCATATCTGTCTGGAAATACACCAGTCCCGTATGTTGGTAAGCCACTCCTCATAGGTTCTGAACCAGGAATCAGGAAGAATATTAGTGCGTCCGTCCCTGACTGCCTCAAGGGCCTTTTTCGCCAGAGGGGCAGTGTGTACAAACCATTGTTTTGACACCCTTGGCTCAACAACTGTTCTGCACCTGTAGCAACATCCCATTGCCAGACTGTGAGGGTCTTCCGCCTCAAGAAGACCAAGCGTCTGCAGGTCTTCAAGCACAGCCTTTCTCGCCTCATATCTGTCAAGCCCGGCATATTTGCCGCCATTTTCGTTTACCCTGGCATTAACATCAAAAATGTTGACAGATGCCAGATTATGACGTCTTGCAATCTCGAAGTCATTGAAATCATGGGCAGGAGTAACCTTTACAGCGCCAGTTCCAAACTCAACATCAACCGCATCATCCGCCACAACCGGTATCTCTCTGTTTACCAAAGGCAGAATGAGATTTCTGCCAATCAGATGTCTGTAACGCTCGTCTGAAGGATTGACAGCAACACCAGTATCACCAAGCATGGTTTCTGGCCTGGTAGTTGCCACAACCACATAAGAACTGTCTCCAGAAACAGGATACTTGATTCTCCAGATACTTCCAGTTACAGGCTCATGTTCCACCTCAATATCGGCAAGGGCTGTGTGGCACCGCGGACACCAGTTGATGATATAGTCGCCCTTGTAAATAAGCCCTTCCTCATACAACCTGACAAAAACCTCTCTGACTGCCTTTGAAAGCCCTTCGTCCATGGTGAAACGCTCGCGTGACCAGTCGCATGACGCCCCAAGCCTTTTAAGCTGATGAATTATCCTGCCGCCGGACTCCTTTTTCCACTGCCACACCCTTTCAATAAATGCATCCCGCCCAAGTGCATCCCGATGTGTGCCTTCGGCCTTTAACTGTCTTTCCACCACATTCTGGGTGGCAATGCCGGCATGGTCTGTACCAGGCATCCAGAGGGTATTGTAGCCATCCATTCTTTTGTATCTTACAAGCACATCCTGAAGCGTATTGTTCAGGGCATGGCCTATGTGCAAAACGCCTGTGACATTAGGCGGTGGAATCACAACGGAAAAATCAGGGCTATTCTCTCTGTGGGTTGCCTTAAAAACCTCTGCATCAAGCCATGCCTTATACCAGCGAGTTTCCACATCCGAAAACTCATAGGCCTTGGCAATCTGACTGCCTGTCTCATTCATGCAATACTCCTTTCACCTTTCCCTATTTCCCTGGAGACGATCAACTTTATTTCATTCACATCTGCCTGGCTTACAACCAGCTTCTGCGGCATCCCTTCAAGCTTTTTGATACTCACTGGAACAGGAGGCAAAGCGCTGATAGCATCCTGAACAGTCTCAGGGAACTTGGCAGGATGGGCAGTTGCAAGACATATGATCTCACCCCCCGTCAACCTTTCATAAAGCTTTTGTGCGGCGGCAAATCCTACAGCAGTATGCGGATCCAGCAAATAACCATATTTTATATATGTGCTTTTAATTGTTTCAGAGGTAAGCCCCCTGTCCACGGAAACAGATTCAAACTCCTCCCGCGTCTTTCTGAGTTGCTCAGGAGTCACCTCAATATCAACCCCTCTATCAAATGCCTCCATTTTTTCCCTGACCTTCTGGCTGTCCTTATCAAAAAGATAATAGAGATATCTCTCGAAATTGCTCGCTACCTGAATATCCATTGATGGGCTTGTCGTGGACTTTACTGACCTGCTCCTGACATATCGGCCTTCCTGTATAAAACGTGTCAGAATATCGTTTTCATTGGTTGCAAGAACCAGCCTGCCAATACGGCTGCCTATCATGTTACGGGCTATAAAACCTGCAAAAATATCACCGAAGTTACCTGTTGGCACGGAAAAATACACTTTTTCTGTATGATCCATCAACTTCAAAAATGCATATACATAATAAACCACCTGCGCCAGCACACGAGCCCAGTTGATGGAATTTACGGCTGCAAGGTTATGACTTTTTCTGAACTCAAGATCATTGAAGATCGTCTTTACAATAGCCTGACAATCATCAAATGTGCCCTCAACAGCTATGTTAACCACATTCTCATCTGTAACTGTTGTCATTTGCAGTTCTTGCACATGACTCACCCGTTTGTGAGGATGCAGGATAAAAATCGAGATATTCGGTCTGCCCCTGACACCATGAATAGCAGCGCTTCCAGTATCTCCGGACGTAGCGCCGATGATCTTAATACGCTCCCCTCTTTCCTTCAAAATATATGCAAAAAAATTACCCAGAAGCTGAAGTGCAATGTCTTTGAATGCAAGAGTAGGCCCATGAAACAGCTCAAGCACCCACATATCTCCTACCCTCACAAGTGGTGTTATGTCCGGATGAGTGAAGCGGCTGTAAGCATCATCAATCATAACCTTGAGTTCCTGGCGGGAAATGTCATCTATAAAAAGAGACATGACTTCAAGGGCAACTTGCTGATAAGTCATTTTTTTCCAGCCAAGCAAAGTGTCTTCAGAAAGACTGGGGATACTCTCAGACACCAGAAGGCCGCCATCTGTGGCAAGCCCCATCAAAACTGCTTCCTTAAACGATATGGGAGAAATACCTCCCCTTGTGCTTATGTATTGCATACTAAAACAATGTCCCGTTTTTAAGTGATATTATGATTCCAAGCCCTGCCACAAGTACAAACCAGAGGACAGGAAGCGCCGCAGCAAGACGCCCTAAGCCATGAGGATGATTTTTGTCAGAACCGTTTCGCGCAAGATTCACAGCAACCAAAACCGGATAGGCCATAACAACAAGCCCTCCTATAAATGTCCCGAAGAAAAGAACAGCGCTGCCCCAATCAACGGCAAGCTTATAGTCAAAAATACTGTAACCAACCTTTGCAACATAGACCATTCTTAATGCTTCACGTGCATAAGACATCAAAAATACCGTAACCAAGACGCCAATGGCACATTTTATGGCATTTTCTGATGGATCCTTCTGGCTTGTCATCAAAAGTCCCAAAAGACCAAGCCCTGCGCCTGCCCCAAGCAACAGAAATGGATTGGACAAAAAGAATAAGTCATGAGGCAATGTTAAAAGCCACCAGAAACCGACCACCACCTGAGCAACAGTGAAATAAAGGGCAAGTTTTGCCCCCAGTTCACCCACAAATCTGAGATACGAAGGCTGGTAATCCTTTCTTTCCTTAAAAAACCAGGCATACAGCATAAGATAGACACCTGTCACAGCAAAAGAAGGGACAATAAAATGCAGTAACCTGGCAGGTTCAATGAGATACAGCCCTTTGCCATGAGTAATGACTGAATCGCCAGCTACAATCCAATCCTTCCATTTTTGCGGATAAAGCTGCTCCACAGACAGGCCATGAATGATGAAGGCCGAAACCAGAAGTCCAGCCAGAGAAAGCGCTGCCCAGACTGGATTTGAGCCCTTCTCCTTGTCCTTTTTAAGGTAAAAAATATAGGCGCATGTAAATGCCACGGCAATAGCCAGCAAAAAACCAAGCGCCCAATAGGCTGACATGGTATTGGCAGTGTACCAGAATGGATCATAAATCACCTGAACAAAGAGAAGCGGGGCAACCCCAAGCACCATTGCCACAGATACGCCAACAGTATTTGAACGGGCCAGCGCAGCGCTCAACCTCAAAGACTCCGCAGTTCCCTTAAGCCTCATCCAGAGAGCCAAGAAGGACCCACCAACAACGATGTTAACCACAAGGATATGAAGACAAAAGGTCAACACCATTAACACCTGAAAAACAATGGGATAAAAAGGCACACCTGCAGGGTCCCGCATCATGCTGAGATATTGACTAAGTTCCATTTAGCACCTCCTCGCTACTTGCAAATTGAAGCAAGCCAGGCCGCGGCTGCCTGCTTGTCATCGTCTGTGCCTGCAAATGGTGGCATATAGGCATAGCCTTCAAGCGCATCCAGAAACACTGCAATATCTTCCTCTGCTGTCATGCCAATTCGATCCAAAAACACAGGCAAAGAACGAAGCCTTGCATTTTTCTCAAAGGAATGACAATTGCCACACTGATGCAGGGCTATCATCCTGCCTGCTGCCAGCCTGCCTGCATCTGAAGATTTTTTTGCCTCATCCGGCAAAAAATACAGACTTGAGAGAAATCCGTTTTCTTTCATTGAAGCCAGCTCCGCCTTTATCCCCTTACCAGGAACATCAGAGGCGACAATCTGGTTTCCATACATATATCCATTTATTATATAGGGCCTCCTGACTCCCTCCCTGAACCCTTCTGTTGCAAAAATACCTGCAAAAAGCACTGCTATCATCAAAATGCCGCTGTATGTGCCAGGCACCTTTGGAACGCTGATGCCAAGCAGAAAATACAGAAAAACTGCCCCAAAACCACCGGCAGCCACATACAACAGATGTTTCAAGTAAGGAAGTCCAGCGCCTAAACCAAGGTCTTTTGCAGCTTGAGGCATCTTTACCACAAACCATACAGACATCAGAACAGTAAGCAACGTCCCTATAGCGCCCCACACAGAGGCAAGCCTGACTATGGCCTCGCGAGTCTCCGGTTTTTCCAGCCTGCCGGCAGCGATTATTGCATACATACCTGCAATCCCGCACATCAGAGCCGTGCGTAAAAAAAGCTGAGGCCAGTATGTATCATTAAAAAAACCGTCAAAAAAGCCGCCTGTCACAAGCCACTTGCCACCTGAAAGCATGAACGCCAGGATACCGGTGATAATAATCATACTTATCCATGCCGCCCATGCATATATCCAGCCTATGCGCAAATGCGCTTTAACATCAATTTTTCCAAGCGTATAATAGTAGACATAAATCGCCACTATTTCGATGACAAAAAAGACCCACTCAGTGGCCCAGCCCCAGACATAATTATGTATGAGGGAAGAAAGAGAACGGGGGCTTGCAATGGTAGCGGAAAACCATATTCCAACCCCGGTAATTGAGCCATAAACAAAGCAGAAAATCAGGATAAGCAGTGTATATTTTCGGATAAACTCCAGAAAATCAGGACGATTTTCCTTCAACGCCTTTTGCTCAATGAATACATTGAACCAGAATGCCCCTGTGGCAAGATGGCTTGGCAAAATGTGAAAACTTGCAATCAGCGCGATAAAAAGGGCTGAAGTAAACCCTGGCACTTCCCAAAAAGGATACATAATGCTTCCTCCCTTTAAATTAAATTAAAAGCAACAAAAAAATCCCATAAATATCTTACAACCCAAAAATCCAAAGACGTCAAGGCAGCGGCTCCAGGATAATCTTTCTGGCTATCATGTCTATTTTAATAATCCTGGCTGAAAGCCTCTTATGCTCACCAAAAAATCCTTTGACTGACACCCCGTTGTCATCTGGCTCCACAGAAATCACATCCTTGAGGATTTCAACCTCATCACTGCCGCTCTTTATCACCACACTGGTTTGACACATACCACCTCCTCAGTCAGCTTTAATCTTCATTTTTTCTCTTTACTATCATAACATTTTTTTATAGACTGAAACAATATAAAACATGCCTCTGAATAATTCCCGGTTTACGATGATTGCTGGGAATGTTGAAGGCTCATTATATAATATAAAGGGTGGTTCCAAAAATTGTTCTTTTGCCCAAGAGCTGCGTTTTGCCCTTGAACAAAATTTATATTTTTTGGCGCCACCCTAAAATCATACTGTTTGTAGGAGAGATGATATGCCAAGATTCATAGAGGTTGACCTGCCTTGCGGAAAATTTTACAACATTACAACCCTGATACTTGACCTCAATGGCACACTTACAGTGGATGGAAAATGGTCAGAGGGGGTAGAGCAAAGGCTTTTGGAGTTGACAGAGATACTCGACATACACATCCTGAGCGCAGATACTAATCAGACAATGGACACACTACTTGCGCCTTTCAGGGGCAACAAAGGCATTACAATAAAACATCTCGAATCAGGCAAAGGCGACATACAAAAACTCACCTATTTGAACAAACTCGGGTGTGAGAATACAGCTGCAATAGGAAATGGCTGTAATGATGCATTCATGCTTAAGGATGCTGCTATCGGCATATGTATTGTTGGAAAGGAAGGGGCATCAACAAAGACTCTGCTCGCAAGCGATGTAGTATTTCATAACGTGTGCGATGCGCTTGACATCTTCCTGAAACCAAACCGCATGATTGCAACCTTGAGAAAATAACCTGAAAGCAGCTTTATTAACTGCCAAGATGTTTCTGAACAATATGCTCAAGTTCGTCAGGTTCAACCATCCCCATAATCTTTGATACAATCTTCCTGTCTTTTCCAATCACAAATGTCACAGGAAGACCGTAAACATCTCCATAATCTCTGATTACCTTTGAGGTCGCAAGCAACACAGGAAAATTGATATTCATTCTTTTTATAAAGGATGGCAGCACCTCATTCCAGTTAGAATCAGCAGAAATCGCAAGCACCTGAAGCCCCTTGTCGCCATATTTTTGCTGTAACTTCACAAAATCAGGTATCTCCGCCCTGCATGGAGGGCAATAAGTGGCAAAAAAATTCAAAACAATCATCTTTCCTTTAAAATCTGACAACGAATAGGTTTTCTGAGTGACATCCAGCAAGGTGAATTCTGGTGCGACAGTCAGGTCAGCGCTGCTTGTGCAGGCATTGATTGAAAAAAATATACACCAGCAAAACAAAATAGAACTCAAAAACTTCACAGCATTTTTTTTCATAAACGTTAACCTTTATCTCTCATTAAATTAATCTGTAGGGAGGTTACCCAGAAATGTAACATCAACCCTCAAACTGCTCCAGTTTTCTAATTAAGACCACAAGAGCTTCTGCTTCTTTTTGCAATATCTGGTTGCCTTTCTCAATACTTGCCTTTTCAGGGTCTCCCCAGACGCCGCCTGGCCAATAGCGCAGTTTGTTCCGGGTCAGAATATGTTTTGGAAAAGAAGGAAACTCCTTTACGCCGCCTTTTCTAACAAAATCAGGACGTAAATACAACATAAGCGAGGTCTCGACCTCTCCGGCATGGGAATCCCCATCAGTTTCAACAAGACCATCGGCAATCTTCGCCACCAGATCCAACACAGTCAGCACAGCGATTTTTACATCAGAGAAGCGTTGCAGCAGCTCCTCTCCTGCATCAGCTACAAAAGCCATGTGCGTACCTCCAGCATGGCCTGAAATCAATACAAAATTTCTAAACCCCTGTGAGTAAGCAGCGACCACAATGTCAATTACCAGCGCCCTTAACGTGCTGCCTTTTATGCCAAGAGTACCGGCATGCTGACTGGTGCTTCTGCATAGCCCGTACCACACAGGTGGTGCGACAAAAACAGGATAAAGCCTGCTGGCAAGCATTGCAAGCTCATATACATGGATCGTGTCGGTCCCAATGGGCAGATGTGTGCCATGCTCTTCAACTGAGCCAAAAGGAAGTATCAATGTCCTGCTTTTGTCAAGACAATCAGTAAATGACGAAATATTCAGATTTTCTATAATCATGACCAATGGCTATAAATCAACGGGTTCTGTAAACACCTTCAGCATCTGCGCCTGGCAAAAGTTCCTGCGGCTCTCCAAGCAAAAATTGACCGTTACTTATTTTTTCCTTTAAAATTTGCGATATCTCCCTTGCCCGAGGCAGGCTTGAAACAGGGGCTGTCGGCACATCCTTGCCATCCACTTTTATCATGCCATTTTTTAGCTGACTATAGGTGACCTCAGCCAGAACATCTGCCTTCCCTGCTGGATAATCTATGCCATAATCCAGAACAGGCAGTGTAATATCAGAGTCTGAAACCCCGGTATAAAAGGCAATCTCTTCATTCAGAACAGGGATAGGTATGCCAATACCTACTGCCAGAGAACAGCCATAACCCAGAATGCTGACCCCTACAAGCCACCTGGAAGACATCTGTTTCATATCCCCCATTACCATCAGAGAACCAGCAGGACGCCTTGGAAGCCCGCGGGCGTTTCTTTCGTCAAGACGCGGGTTGTGCTGGGTCCCCTCTGAAATCACATAACCTGTTCCACCGCCCAGAAAAATCCTTGTTCCAACTCCGATTGTTCTATAATAGGGGTCATTAAACAAGGGGCTTAGCTGGCCTGATGTGGCATAATTGGCATTTCCAAGATTTGGCTTGATAGCTCCCATGTAGGTATAAACCATTTTCTTTGCCCTGCTTACTGCACAACTGTAGTTCTGATATGCATTTCGTGGGTTAACGAGCTTGGCAAAAGGCAGATCAGCAAGTTTTACCTTTTTCTCATGATTCTGATTCGGATAGCAATGAGTGCCATAGGCCTCTGCCCTGAGACTTACCGGCTTTCCGGCTACAAGTTCCTGTATCACATGGCCGCCACCATACAGAAACTCTCCTGGATAAACCTTGTTAAGCGGATCATCCTCTTTAGGTTCAGTAGCGCCAAGGTATAAATCCACTGCAGCAAGCCCTGCATGAGCAGGGACATCATTCAGCCAGACCTTTGATGCCCTGATAGGTGGGGTGCTATGACCGAAATTAATCAAAACACCTGAGGAACACATGGGAGAAAACGTACCAGTGGTTACGACATCCACCTCCCTTGCTGCCTCGACCTCACCTTTTTTCCCAACTATCTCTGTCATTTCGTCGGCGGTCACGACAACCGCCTTGCCTGCCTTGATCTTTCTGTTTATCTCTTCAAATGTCTTTTCAACCTTAAAATTTGCCATATTACCTACTCTAAAACAGAAATTACCTTAAAATTTGACAGCTCCAGCCTCTCAATAAGAGGCCCTAATTCCATCCTTTCAAGCCTTACAGAGTGTACCTTACGACGGGATGGCTCCGCATCCATGAGCACACTTATAATTTTTCCCCCGCATTCCCGGATAATCTTCAAGGCATCTTCAATAGAATACTGCCTGTCTGTTACTATGATGTCTATCCTGGCATAATCCTCAAGCATACCCATAAATTCTATAAAGGCTGCAACTATGTCTGACGCTGTAAGAATGCCGACAAGCTGCCTTTTCTCCATCACAGGCAACCCGCCGATCTTGTAATTATAAATCAGCCTCGCTGCTGCATCTAATGTGGAATTAGAGACAATAGTAATCGGATTCAAAATCATTACATCAGAGGCTTTGATGCCATTCGGACAAGGCTGAACCAGATATTGTCTGAGGTTTGATTCAGTGATAAATCCAAGCATTTCCCCTTCCCTGACAACTGGTATATGCCTGATCGACTTCTGGTGCATAAGACTTACAACATCCATCAGACTTGCATCAGGAGAAATAACCACCGGATTCTTAGTCATCCAATTTTTTACCTTCATAATCTCACCCTAAAATCACACATCGAAAAACAAACTGAATACAGCAAGAGTAATCTATAAATCTAAAGGCCATATTTCGCAAGCCGATATCTGAACGACCGGAAATTGAGCTTCAGCAGTTTTGCCGCCTCTGTCTTGGAATTATTTGCCATATCAAGGGCTTGTATAATAAACTTTTTTTCTATATTCTCAAGATATCCTTCAAGATCAAACCCGTCAGGAGTAATCTCAGGGATGGCGGTTAAATCTTTTGACTCCCCCTGTTTATGGCGGGACAGCACAAGACTATCAGGCAAAATCAGATTGGAACTTGCAAGAGTGACGCTTCTCTCTATTATATTTTCAAGCTCTCTGACATTTCCTGGAAAAATATAGTTCATCAATGCATCCATTGCATAACTTGAGATTCCTGCCACATCTTTTCCCGTAGTTGAGGAATACTTGTCAAGAAAATATTTTACAAGGATCGGGATATCTTCCCTGCGCTCTCTAAGCGGAGGTACATGAATATTGATAACATTTATCCTGTAATAAAGATCCTCCCTGAAACGACCGGACATGACCTCATTTTCAAGATTTCTGTTGGTTGCAGCCACAATCCTGACATCTACCCGAATTTCTTTTGTTGACCCAAGAGGCAAAAAACTCTTTTGCTGCACAACCCTCAAAAGTTTTGCCTGAAGAGGCATAGGCAGCTCTCCAACTTCATCCAGAAAAAGCGTGCCTTTGTCTGCCTGAAGAAACAGGCCTGGTTTATCCCTGTCAGCGCCTGTAAATGCCCCTTTGCAAAAGCCAAAGAGTTCGCTTTCAAGCAGATTTTCCGGAATTCCGCCACAATTGACCACGACAAAAGGATTTTGCTTACGGACACCAAGGTTGTGGATGGCACAGGCTACAAGTTCTTTTCCTGTGCCACTTTCACCAGTAATCAAAACGCTTGACGGGCTATTGGCAACCCTTGGAATGAGCTGAAATATCTTGAGCATTGCAGGGCTGTTGGCAATCATGCGATCAAGCCGATGCATCTGGTCCTTAGCTCTGGACACCTTTTTTGATAACCCTGAATCATTATCCGATGTGACATCTATACCGGACAATGCATTGGCAATGGTGGCCCTAAGCTCATCTATATTAAAAGGCTTTGTGACATAGTCCCATGCTCCTTCTTTCATGGCAGTCACAGCAGTATCAAGGGAGCCGAAGGCTGTTATGAGAATAACTGGCAGGGCAGGGTGTGTCTGTTTGAGATGATGCAGAAAAGATACGCCATCCATGCCAGGCATACGAATATCAGAAAGCACCAGGGAAACCTGGGCTGAACTCATAAGCTCAAGAGCGTCCCTGGCGTTTTTGGCGACAGAGACCTGATAACCCTCTTTTTTAAAAAGTATCTCCAGAAACTCCCTGAGGCTTTGGTCGTCGTCCACAATCAAAATATGCTGATTGGATTTTCTGAGGTCCGTCACAATTTTTACTCACTCCTTCGCTGATAGCTGCATTATGCACAGTGTTATATGAAACCTCCCATAGATTCACACTGCCTTAGTTAGTTACAGCAACTGTTTACCTCTTCTTCACCCCGATTTTTTGTGCGTAAAACAGCCTTTTTTAATAGTCATGACAGCCCTGCCCTTCAATTTCTGACCAAGCCAGGGTGAATTATAGCTTTTGGAAAAAAGATCCCCTTTTTTAAACGTAAAAGTCACATTGGGATCAATGATGCAAAGGTCGGCAGGCATACCTTTTTTCAACATCCCCCCGCCAATTCCAAGTATATGCGATGGATTGTAACTCATTTTGAAGGCAAGCTCCAAAGGTGTCAGATAACCCTGCCTGACGAGTTCAATGGATAGAGGAAGAGCTGTCTCAAGGCCGATAATACCGTTTGCAGCAGCCTCAAATTCCTTTTCTTTTTCAAGCACAGAGTGTGGGGCATGGTCAGTGGCTATTGCGTCAAGCGTGCCATCCTTCAACCCTTCTATTATGGCAATACGGTCTTCTTCTGTGCGAAGCGGGGGATTCATCTTGGCAAATGTATTGTAGCCTGTGACTGCCTCTTCAGTAAGGGTGAAATAGTGTGGAGCAGTCTCGGCCGTCACATGCACTCCTCGCCTTTTAGCTAAGCGTATGATCTCCACTGCGCCTTTTGTACTCACATGGGCTATGTGCAGCCTTGCACCTGTCAGTTCAGCAAGGCATGTGTCACGAAAAACTGCTATATCCTCACATGCATTTGGAATACCCTTAAGACCAAGAAGGGTTGACACAACCCCCTCGTTCATAGAACCAGTTGCCAGGGATGGCTCCTCTGCATGGGTGATGATTAGCGCATTAAAACTACTGGCATATTCAAGGGCGTGGCGCATGACACTGGCATCTGCCACAGGTACGCCATCATCAGAAAAAGCTACTGCCCCGACGGCAAGCAACTCTCCAAACTCTGTCAACTCTCTGCCCTTCTGGCCTTTTGTAATTGCTGCGACAGGATACACGCGGGCATAGCCAGCCTCAGTGGCCTTTGAGATAATAAAATTTGTGACCGCTGCATTGTCATTGCAAGGGTTGGTATTGGGCATGCAGGCAATGGAGGTAAAACCGCCTGCTGCAGCCGCCCTCGTTCCTGTCTCAATGGTTTCCTTGTATTCCTGACCAGGCTCCCTGAGATGAACATGCATGTCCACAAGCCCAGGCATAATCCAGCAGCCTTGCAGGTCATGCACCTCAACGCCTGAAACATCAGGATGTCCCTCCTGACTCGTTCCAACAAGGGCTATATTCATATCTTCAACAAGCAGCCAGCCCTCAATATCAGTCTTATTGCCCGGATCAAGAAGCCTTGCATTTTTCAATAAAAATCTCATGTTAATTCACCATATTCCCACTTGCTAATCCTACAGTACAGTGGTTTTCGTTCGTTTTTGGCATTAGACTGGATAGTTACAAAGGTATAATACGCGATGGCTAAGTAAAAAGCTCCAGATGCAAGGCGCGCAAATCCTGATGAATGAGGCATACTTCCTGTACGCCTCAAATACAAAGGATACAGCGCAAGATAGCAGTAGCTGGGCAGTTGGCGACTTTTTGCGACATCATCAAGCCTGACTTTCACTTCCAGCAAGCAGCAGTGACAAGACCGCCATGCGCACAGCAACACCATTAGTAACCTGCTCTAAAACAACTGACTGTTCACTGTCAGCAGTTTCAGGTGACATTTCAACACCTCTGTTTATAGGCCCCGGATGCATAATCAGAGCACTTTTTTTTGCATAGGCCATCACGTTGGATGTTATTCCAAAAAATCTGGCATATTCCCGTTCAGATGAAATCAGCGCCTTTTCCTGCCGTTCTTTCTGTATGCGAAGAGACATGATTACATCAGCGCCTTCCACTGCATCCTCAAGGCTTTTTGAAACAGTAACCCCCAGTACCTCAGGCTTGGGAGGCATCAGCGAAACAGGGCCGCAGACAGATACATCAGCCCCCATCATTGAAAACAACCGTGCGCCTGAGTGTGCAACCCTGCTATGGAGGATATCCCCTACAATGGCAATTTTCAGCCCATTCAGCCTGCCGAAGTGTTCCCTTATTGTAAAAGCATCCAGAAGCGCCTGGGTCGGATGTTCATTAATACCATCGCCAGCATTTATGATGCTGCACTCCACATGCTTTGCCAAAAGCCACGGCACGCCAGAGGAACTATGACGGATCACAACAGCAGACGGCCTCATTGCCTCAATATTTTTCACAGTGTCAATAATCGTCTCACCCTTTAAAACACTACTCGTAGATGCAGACACCGAAACTGTGTCAGCGCTCAGACGCTTTGCAGCCAGCTCAAAAGAAAGTTTTGTCCTTGTGCTTGGCTCAAAAAAAAGATTTACTATAGTGCAACCGCGAAGCGTGGGCACCTTCTTGATAGGTCTGGATAGGATCTCTTTAAAGGATTCTGCTGTATCCAAAATATGGGTTATTTCATCAGCTAAAAGGTGCTGGATGCCCAGAAGATGTTTGTGTCGGATATTGCTTGTCATAAATTTTACAACGTCTTTATCAACCCAAAAAAAAGCCTCCTTGTTTCAGGAGGCTTTTTTTAGTTTAAAAAAATAAAAAAGTCTTTTTTGTCAGATTCTGTTTGAATCTTTCAATCATCACTTAGTTAGTCCATCTCAGACAACTTGACAATGCGATCATACTCCTCATCAACACGCTTCTGGATATAGGCTAATTGCTCTTCCTTAAGGTGTTTGAAACGACGCTGGGTTTTTAAATAATCTGTAACAGGCTTTGGCTTGTTGATCTTGCGGCTAAGGATGTACTTGCCTTCAATAACTTCATAAAGAGGCACCACCCTTGTCTCCACCACAAGCCTTGCAATCTCAATAGACTTCTCACCAGGGCTTCCCCAGCCTGTAGGACATGGAGAATAGATGTGGACATAGGCAGGACCTTTTACAAGGGCAGCCTTTTTGACCTTGTTCATAAGATCAACATAATAGGCAGGAGAAGCTGTGGCGACATAAGGAATGCCGTGAGCAGCCATGATAGCAGGAACATTCTTTTTCCAGGTTACCTGGCCGAAACTCTCCTTGCCTGGAGGAGTTGTAGTGGTCATTGCGCCGTAAGGCGTACATCCTGACCTCTGCACACCGGTGTTCATATACGCCTCATTGTCAAGGCAGATATAAACCATATCATGGCCTCTTTCAAAAGCGCCTGATATCCACTGAATGCCGATATCACCTGTTGCGCCATCGCCTCCTACTGCTACAATATCTATATGCTTTTTGGGTATTTTACCCTTTCTGGCCAACACCTTTCTGGCAGCCTCGATACCTGATGCGACAGTCGCGGCATTTTCAAAAGCAACGTGCAACCAAGGCACTGTCCACGCTGTCTGTGGAAATGGTGATGTTACAATCTCCATACAGCCTGTGGCGTTGGCTACTATGATATCCTTGCCAAGGGCCTTCATTGCCATGCGAAGGGCAAGCATCTCTCCACACCCCTGACAGGCCCTGTGACCTGGGGCAACTATCTCATCTTTTGGCAAGGTTTTTGCTGAAAAACCTTTAAATTTTTCGAATTCTGGTATCATTTCTCGCGCACTCCTATGACTTCATAGAGATCTGTCGGCCTTTTCTTGGCGTACAGGTTGGCTTTATCAACTATTTCCCTGAAGGTATCCACAGTCACATCTCTTCCACCAAGGCCAGCCACAAAACCAAATATCTTTGGCGCTCTCCCCGGCATCTTGTAAAGAATGGATCTAAGCTCAGCGCTAACAGGACCGCAACTCGCACCGGTTGATATTGTTCTGTCAATCACAGCCAGTGTTTTGACTGTCTTTCCGATGGCCTTCCTAAACTCAGGCCCAGGGAAAGGCCTCCAAAGCCTGATGCGGAGCAGCCCAACCTTCTGCCCTTCATCCCTCATGGCGTCTATGGCTGTCATGGCTGTCTCTGAGATACTGCCCATTGTCACAAGCACGGTCTCCGCATCATCCATCCTGTATGTCTCGATTGGATTATACTGACGGCCAAATTTGCCGGCAAACTCCTTCCAACCCTGAATGATCACCTTTTTTGATGCCCTGAGAGCCATCTCGTGCGCAACCTTTGCCTCAGTATAAACTTCTGGTATGCCAACAGGGCCCATGGTGACAGGCTTTTTAGGATCCAGCTTTACATGTGGCTTGAAAGAAGGGATATAGGCATCCACATCCTCCTGATCTGGCAGGATAATCGGCTCAATAACATGGCTTAATGTAAAACCGTCTATATTAACAATAAAAGGCAGGGAGACCTTTGGATCTTCAGCGACTCGGTAGGCATGAAGAAGCAGGTCCACCGCCTCCTGGCCATTCTCCGCAAAGGTCTGTATCCAGCCGATATCGCGCTGAACCATGATATCATTATGATCATTCCAGATGCTGATCGGGGCTGCAAGCGCCCTGTTAGCCACAACCATCACCACAGGCAGCCTCATAGGTCCAGGATGATATAAAATCTCACTCATCAGAGAAAGACCCTGTGAACTTGAAGATGTAAACGTCCTTGCCCCTGCCGCAGATGCGCCTAAACAACAGCTCATAGCTGCGTGCTCTGACTCCACGGGCACATACTCTGCATCCAACTCACCATTTGCAACGACATCAGAAAGATGCTCTACGATGTGAGTCTGAGGGGTGATCGGGTAGGCTGATATAACCTCAGCCCTTGCAAGTTTCACAGCATCAGCTACTGCTATTGAAACCTCTACTCCAACGCGTTTAGACATTGTTACACCTCCTCCTCAACCATTTGGATAGCGCCTTTGGGACACTCATTGGCGCAAATCCCGCAGCCCTTGCAGTACTCCATGTTCGCCTCGTAATAACCTTCTTTTGTCTGGCTATAAGCCATATCAGGGCAGAAAATCCAACACATTCCACACTTTATACATTTTTCCTTGTCAAGAACAGGACGCTGGGAACGCCAGTCTCCTGTCCTGAACTTAGCGCTACTACCAGGCTCTGTAATATGACAGCCGAATGGTAGCGTCTTCCAGCCAATAATGGCGTCAGATGTTGCCATATTTTGCTCCTTTAATGAACTCTTTGATTTAATTGTAAATTACCGTTTCTTCCATTGCCCTGCGAAACGCAGCCTTGTTCTTCTCAGACAACTTGCCAAATCTTCTGTCAAGGGCTGCTGACAATGCATCCACGCCGATAATGCCGGTAGCCTTCAAAAGCGCTCCAAGCATGGTGGTATTCGTTATCGGAAGGCCAAGCACTTCTTTGGCAATCTTGGTTGCGTCCACAAGGGCAACCTTGCCATTCAACCCAAAACGCTTACGCACCTCGTCAATAGAAAAGGCTGTGTTCAGCACCACTATCCCATCTTCTTTCATACCCTGCGAAACTTTCACAAGCCCTGGCAGAGAAGGATCAAGAACAACAACGATATCAGGCGCATAAACCTTCTCCCTTGTTCTGATCTGCGCGTCGCTTACCCTGATGAATGCTGCTACAGGCGCTCCACGTCTTTCAGGCCCAAAACTTGGAAATGCCTGAGCAAACTTTCCTTCTTCAATAGCTGCGCTTGCCACCAGCTCCGAAGAAGTTACAGCGCCCTGGCCACCGCGACCATGTAGTCGTACTTCTTTCATACAAAGCTCTCCTAATTTCAATTTATAGACTGTTTTTTTGACCTAAAACAACATATTTTCAAAAAACACATGTTGTGTAACATGCCTTTTTCAGCTTTGCAAGCATCAAACTGTTTTTTTATGCGGCAAGCCTTAAAGGCATTTAAGTTGTTCTTTAGCCTGGTCAAGCTGAGTGCGAAAATGTGTGTCTATTTCAGACGCTATCTTTGTCCACTCATTTTGAAACTCCGGCAGCATCTCTACATCCAGATTTGCCGCCATCCCCATGCCGTACTGCTTTGCCACTGCCTGCTGCATGCCCGATAGTTTGGCTTGAAACTGCGCTTTAACCTGCTGAAGATACTGGCTTTTAGTATTTTCATAAGACTTCAGATGTTCCCTGATATAGTCCAAAAGCCCTTTGGCAGGGCTTCCTTTTAACTGAAATACCCCGTGCATGGCCCTGTCAATGGCATCCCACTGCATCTTGTCCCTTGGAAGTGTCAGGTTTCTCGTGAGTACCTCCATCGCTCCCTCTATTACAACCTGGAGCGTTTGAGGGGAAAACCCCTTGAAGGCATCTGCAAGGCTTGTTTCCTTATTGCCAAGATAAGATGCGGCGATGCGCCTGCCTATATCCAGATTCTTTTCTCTTTCCACCTCCGTCTTGTCAATCGAACCAAGACGGCTCGCCTTTTCAAGGGCTATCTCCAGAGAACTTTTTATTTCCGCCATAAATACTGCTCCTTTATTTTTGAAAGGAAGGTTCCAAAAACTGCTGTTTTTTAGAATCTCCCTAATATTTATCACAAAAACAACAGGCTGTGACTATGAAAGTTCCAGAAATTAAAAATCTTGGTAACTATCCAGTATAATGCCTAAAACAAACGAAAACCACCGTACTGTAACTATTCAGCAGCGCCCCAGATGCAAGGAAGAGG
>DYLC01000082.1 GCA_020722285.1 Desulfobulbus propionicus
GCACAATGGCTAAGCAAAAAGTCGCCAACTGCCCAACTACTGCTATATTGCGCTACATCCTTTGTCTTTGAGGCATACAGGAAGTAGGGGCAGGTATTATACTTTTGCCCCTACATTTCCGAGGATTTGCACGCCTTGCATTTTACGTTTTTTGTTTAGCCATCGCATATAATGACTTTTTACTAGAACATCATGCTTGAAGGTCTTTCGCAGTACATCGTCACAGGTCTGACTGTCGGGGCTACCTATGCTATGGTAGCCCTTGGTTTTTCCATCATCTACAACGCTTCTGATGTGGTCAACTTCAGTCAGGGTGAATTTGTCATGACAGGCGCCATGAGCGCGATTACATTTGTCGGGCTTGGCCTTCCCATGCCCATTGCAATATTGGCTGCGGTGGCAGTCACAGTGATCGTTGGGATTTTGCTTGAAAAGCTGGCAATAGAGCCGGCAAAAAACGCATCAGTTGTCACCACCATTATCATCACAATTGGAGCGTCTATTTTTTTAAGGGGTCTTGCCCTTGTTATCTGGGGCAAGGACATCAAGGCGTTGCCACATTTTTCAGGTGAAAAAACCATTGCAGTGGCTGGCGCCACCATCCTGCCCCAGCATCTCTGGATTATGTTTGGAGCAGGCATCACCTTTTTTGTGCTGTGGTATTTTTTTGAAAAAACCATTCTTGGCATGGCCATGCGCGCTTCATCTTACAACAAAAAGGCGGCAAGCCTTGTGGGTATCAATGTCAAGAAGATACTTCTGGTGGCCTACGCACTTGCAGCAGCCCTCGGCGCCATAGCCGGAACCTTGATAGCGCCCATCACATTCATGACCTATAACTCAGGTGTCATGCTTGGGCTTAAAGGGTTTTGCGCAGCAATTCTTGGGGGAATGGGCAGCTCCATCGGCGCTGTGGCCGGTGGGATTTTGCTCGGCCTTATAGAGTCCTTTTCCTCCGGTTACATTTCTTCCGGTTACAAAGATGCCATATCTTTTTTCCTGATCCTCGCAGTTCTTTTCCTGCATCCATCCGGTCTTTTTGGCAAGAAGGATATTGAAAGGGTCTGATGAAGCGGGCAGTTTTTTTCTTTTCAGGCGGCCTGTTGCTGGCTTTGGGAGTATGTTTCCCTGATAATTATTACCTGACTGTCACCGGCGTTGCCATTTTGTTCAACGCTGTGCTCGCAATAGCCTTAAACATGCTGCTTGGCTTTGCAGGTCAGATATCCCTGGGGCATGCAGCGTTTTTTGGCATTGGCGCCTACAGTTCCGGCATTTCATCTGTACATTTTCATGCAAATCCCTTGGTTGGCATAGCATGCGGAGTTGTATTCTCCGCTGTCTTGTCCTATTCTATCGCACGTCCAATTTTCCGACTCAAAGGACACTATCTGGCAATGGCCACGCTTGGGCTGGGGCTTATTCTGAATGTCCTGATGGTGCAGGCAGGCAAGTGGACAGGCGGACCTGATGGTCTTTCCGGCATATCAAAACTGTCTGTCGCTGGGTTTGAGGTAAATGAGGACATCACCTGGTACTGGTTGATGTCTGGATTCACTGTGTTCACCATATGGCTTTCATTAAACCTTGAGGATTCCAGAACAGGACGCGCGTTAAGGGCCATCCACGACAGCGAGGTGGCGGCAAAATCCCTTGGCGTGGACACTTCAGAGGCAAAGGCCCAGGTTTTTATGGTTTCAGCCGCTCTTTCAAGCCTTGCTGGCAGTCTTTTTGCCCATGAACGAGGGTTTATCAGCCCAGATTCATTCAGTTTTTTCTTTTCAATTGAACTCGTAACCATGGTGATCTTCGGAGGGATGGGTTCGACCTACGGCGCTTTTATCGGGGCAGCGCTTCTCACAGCCCTGCCTGAGTTGCTGACCAAGTTTGAAGACCTGGAGGTCATGTTTTACGGAGCGATACTGATGGGCACTA
Source organism: Desulfobulbus propionicus (assembly GCA_020722285.1). Lineage (GTDB taxonomy): Bacteria > Desulfobacterota > Dissulfuribacteria > Dissulfuribacterales > DYLC01 > DYLC01. The sequence goes on from DYLC01000082.1 coordinate 1,936, forward strand.
TGATTTTCATGCCTAATGGCATAGCTGCTCCATTCGGAACTATGGCCACTAAATTGTGTACAAAAATTTTACGCAGAGAAGTCAACGATGCAATGTCTTGAGGTTAAAGGCATAGAAAAGGTGTTTGGAGGGCTTAAGGCCGTGTCTGAGCTGGATTTTTCAGTGGAAGCAGGCTCTGTCTATGCTGTCATAGGGCCAAACGGCGCAGGTAAGACAACTCTTTTCAACATGCTTTCAGGCGCTTACATACCAACTTCTGGCAGCATCCTGTTTAACGGCGTTGAAGTGGCAGGGCTTTCGCCGCACAAGATTGCGTCTTTTGGCATCACGCGCACCTTTCAGAATCTTCAGATCTTCTGGAACATGACTGCCCTGGAAAATGTCATGGTGGGATGTCATCTGAAAGGAAGCTGCGGCATATTTTCTGCGCTTTTCAGACTTCCCAGGATGATGGCAGAGGAAAAGCACCTTGCAGCCTTTGCTTCCGAGGCTATAGCCTTCTGTAATCTTAATGACTGGAAGCATGTAAAGGCCAATGCCATGCCATATGGCATTTTGAAGAAGCTGGAGATTGCACGGGCGCTTGCAGCAGGCCCAAGGCTTATCCTGCTTGATGAGCCGGCAGCAGGCCTTAATGACACAGAAACTGCCGAAATCACAGGGTTAATAACCCAGATATCCTCACAAGGCGTAACAGTTCTGCTTGTCGAGCACCACATGGGTCTGGTCATGACGGTAGCTGACAGGGTGCTGGCGCTGAATTATGGCGAAAAAATCGCTGAAGGAACGCCTCATGAAATTCAAAACAATAGAAAGGTAATAGAGGCCTACCTCGGCCAGAATTCATAAACAACAGGGTGGTTCCAACAATTGCCTTTTAGTTACTTGGAAGAATAATTTCTATTGATGTCAAATTTGTAATAAATGTTACTTTACAGTGTAGAATAATTACATTATACAATAATTTGAGAAAATGAAGGGTTTCGTGTAAATAAAAGTGCAAGGGAGGAGTTTTTATGCAACCAAAAAAAAGTTTTTTCAGCAGACTTATGGGTGTGTCTATCAGTATCAAGCTGATTGCCGGGGTGATGTCGGTTGTGGCCTTGGGATTGATTTTGTCGGCGTGGCGCTCCATTAGCATTATCAATGAGCGTACAGACATGCTTATTGAATCCAGCAAGTCTGTTGAGGGTCGGATAGCTCAACTTCTGGATTCATCAGCCTCAAGCTACCTGTCAACGGCCTTGGCTCTTGCCCAATCCTCCCTCACCAAAGAGGCCATTTTGTTAGATGACAGGGAGCGGCTCATAAAGGAGGCTGTTCCTGCATGGAAAAAGATGGTGGATGAGTCCAAGGGGTTTCCTCTCAAGATCCATTACCACTCATCGTCAGCCAAGAGTTTTCTGCGAACATGGAGTTTAAAAAAGTTTGGAGATGATCTTTCAGGTTTCAGGGCCTCGATCGTTGCTGTTCAGAAGACAGGAAGACCGATTATCGGAGTAGAGGCCGGGGTAGCCGGGCTTGCTGTACGTGGAATTGCGCCTGTGATGGACGATGCAGGCAAGGTCAATCTCGGAAGTGTGGAGGTTTTTGCCGAGCTTGATGATATTCTGAAACGCGCTCCAAGGCAAGATACGGAAAAGTTTTTTTTGTTTCAGCTTCCATCCGATGATGTCAAGGGAAAAGATACGAAAAATGTCCGGTTTAAGGCAGGCAGGTTCAGTCTGCTTATGGCTGATGACGAGGGCATTGCAACAAAAGATTTTTTTGCTGAGGAAATGCTGGAGCCAATGTCTCAGGGATACAGTTACAAGATAAAAGGCAATTTTTTATTTGCCGGCATTCCTGTAAAGGATTATCAGGGCAAAACAGCAGGCGTGCTGGTTGCTGCCTCAGATCTATCATCTTTTCAGGCTGCGCTCAGGCAAACAATCATTAACTCAATTGTTATGGCAGTGGGCATCTTTTTGCTGGTAAGTTTTGTTGTATGGGGAATAATAAAACTTGCTGTCCTGAATCCCCTTGGCCAGTCTCTGTCTAATCTCAGAAAGATTGCCGATGGAGATCTTACAACCTCTGTTCCTGTGCATTATAATGATGAAATGGGAATCCTTGCCAGCACAGTGAATACTACGATAGATGGGCTCAGAATGCTTGTTAACACACTGAAACAGAATGCGGTCGCGATCCAAAATGCAAGCCAGAACCTGGAAATAGTGGCGCAGCAAGTTGCTGCAAGTTCAACTGAAACCAGCTCGCAGACTGATGAAATTGCCAATAATACCGAAGACAATAAAAACAGGCTCGTGTCACTGGCGGCAGCCAATGAAGAGGTCACAGCCACAGTGAAGGAAGTGGCCCAGATGTCTCTTCTGACGGTCAATATGGTGCAGGAAGTCGGCACGCAAGTGGATGCCGCCACCAACGCTATCAAGCAACTTGATAAGCACTTTGCAAGCATTGAAGGCGTGGTTGGTTTTATTCGCACTATCGCAGGCCAGACTAATCTCCTTGCATTGAATGCAACCATCGAGGCGGCAAGAGCAGGAGAGGCTGGCAAGGGATTTGCTGTGGTTGCAAACGAGGTAAAGGAGCTTGCCAAGCAGACCTCACAGGCAACGGATCAGATAGTCAGTAACATCGAGGGGCTTAAGGGTATTGTTGATCACTCAGTTCAGTCAATTATAAAGGTGTCCGAGCTTGTGGATCCTGTACAGCAGATCGCCAAGGATGTATGCAATGCCATGGAAAGCAGCAGTCAGGCTGCAAACGATATAGCCCGGCAGGCCCAGGAGGTTTCAGGCACTGCCGTGGATTCTGCTAACCAGATAGATAACCTCAGAAGTACGGTCAAAATGGTCTCAGAGGCTGCTGAAAAGACCAATTCTACCTCTGCGTCACTGAAACAGATGGTTCTTGAGTTTGAGTCTATGGTTGCAAGGTTTAAATTATAAGGAGGCATATATTCATATTTATGAGCGTAAAAATACTGGTACTTGAAGACAGCATGATTCTTTTAAAGCTAATCAGTTCTATTTTGAAGGCCAAGGGCTATGAGATTATTGAATGCCAGAGTGTCGCTGAGGCAAAGGCTGTAAATGAACATATCTCCATGGCTATTCTTGATTATCAGCTTCCGGATGGTAATGGTCTTGATGTAGCCATGCATTTGAAGATTAAAAATTCGTCGCTTCCCATGATGCTTCTTACAGCCAGGGGCTCTAGGGTCAGTAGGCAAGAGGCAGTTGCTGCCGGGATAAGGGAGTATTGTGAAAAGCCGTTAAGTGGAGATGTATTGTCAGCCAAGGTAGCTGCCTTGATAGGAAAATCAGTTTGATGGCGACTTTTTCCAAACACATTAATCCAGATGACAAATCACAGAGTTCTGATCGTTGATGACGATGAGTTTATAAGGACTTTTCTGAGAAATTCCCTGCTTACACAAGGCTACGAGATCTTCGAGGCTGAAAATGGCAGGGTCGGACTTGAGCTTTTCAGGCAAATCCAGCCTTCTGTTATTATTTCCGACATCAAAATGCCTGAGATGAATGGGGAAGAGTTTGTAAGCGCACTTGGGCTTAAGCCTGATTCTGATTTTGCCGTTATCATTATGACTGGTATGTCTTCTGATGAGGCGATCAGAACCTTTTATCAGCTTGGGGTCAGCGCCTTTTTGCCAAAACCATTGAATCTCCATCAGTTACGGGGGCTTGTAAAGCACCTTGATGAGCTGGTAAATGTCAAAATCGAGCTGAAGCGTTACCAAAAAGAGCTTGAAAGGATGGTTGATCAACGAACAGAAGCGCTACAAAAGACCATGGCAGAGATCAGAAAGGTAAGTCTTGCCAAGGACAACTTTCTGGCCAAGATGAGCCATGAGATTCGCACCCCGTTAAATGCTATTCTGGGTTTGGTTGAAATAATTGAGGACAGGGCCCTTAAGAAAAAATGTCTTACATGCACCAATGAGTTCAAAGACATTAAGGCTTCAGCGAGTTTTCTTGCTGCTCTTATCGGTGATGTGCTCGACATGAGCAAAATAGCCTCAGGCACAATGCAGCTTGCTGAAAGTCCGGCTGACCTTTTTGCATTGATTGATGACTGCCTTGTGCCTTTCAAACAACAGGTGGCATCTAAAGACCTTTACCTGAATCTGGATATTTCTCCTGACTGTCCCCGTTATGTCTGGTGTGATTCCACAAAAATCAGACAGGCAATATTGAACCTCATAGGAAATGCCGTGAAATTCACTGCTCAGGGAGGGATCACTGTCTCTGTGTCGCCTGCCTGTGATTACGAATTGCCACAATGCCTTGAAGGACGCTTCCCTTTGTGCATCAAGGTCGTTGATACTGGCCCTGGCATCTCGCCCGAGGATCAGGAAAGGATATTCAAACCGTTTGAGCAGACAGGCAATGCCGGAGAGATAGGGCTTGGGTCAGGACTTGGGCTCAGTATTGTAAAGGATATTGCCAAACTTATGGGGGGTGATGTAGTCCTTGCAAGCGAAGCAGGAAACGGTAGTGTCTTTTCCGTGTTTATTTGCCTGAAAAAGGCAGATAAAGCTGATTTCATAGCCTTGAACAGAAAAATTGAGAGCGTGAACATAAGCCATGGAAGGGCGTTGATTGTGGATGATGTGGCTATAAATCGCACAGTAGCTGCTTTTCAGTTACAGCAGCATGGCTGGAGGGTTGCTGAAGTTGACAGCGGCGAGGCTTGTCTTGAGCTTTTGAAAAATGACCGGGGTTTTGATTTGATTTTGATGGATATCAGCATGCCTGGCATGGGGGGGCTTGAGTGCGCAGCCAGAATTAAAGCAGATACTGACCTGCATGCTTTGCCTGTCATTGCGTTGACAGCCCTTGCAGTGGATGGCGACAGACAAAAAATTCTTGATGCAGGCATGGATGGGTATGTGGCAAAGCCTATAAGTTCTGATAAGCTTTGGCAGGAGGTGGCCAGGGTTCTGGATGAACGAGGCAGGGCTGTACTTTCAGATGAAAAACGCCCTGAGCCGGATACTCAAGTCATTGCTCAAGAAGTTCTGTCAGAACCGGCCCCATTGGATATTAAAAGGCTGACAGATGAAGTCTGTCAGGGTTCAAAAGAACTCGTTCAGGAAATTTTAAAAACATTGCTCCAAAGTCTGCCTCAGTGGCTTGCAGAGGCTTCGGATGCAGTTGATGCCAGGGATGGCGACAGAATCCGCAAGGTATGTCATCTGATAAGAGGTACTGCGAGTACAATCACTGCTTACCCACTTTATGATGCTGCTGTATTGCTTGGCAATCTGGTAAAATCCGAAAGGATGGATGAAGATGAAACAGCATCAGGACTTGCCCAGCTCAGAAAGGCCGGAGCTGCCCTTGAAAACCAAGCAAATGACCTTTTGTCAACTTATTGATGCTGTTGACAGTTTCAATGAAAAGGTTTATCTTGCCCTCTTCAAGATTTTGTAAACTTCAGGAGGTTTATTTTGGCTAATCATAAGTCGGCCTTAAAGCGCATGAGGCAGAACGAGAAACGTAACTTTTTAAATCGTTCCAGAAAGTCACGTCTTAAAACACTGGTAAAGGAATTTATTGCTGCTGTTGAGGCAAACGATGCCACAGTCCAGGAAAAATTCAGGGAAACACAGAAGGTTATACAGCAGACCGCTGCTAAAGGCACAATTCATAAGCGCACTGCATCCAGAAGGATATCCCGTCTGGCTCAGAAGCTCAACAAGATCACTCCT
>DYLC01000083.1 GCA_020722285.1 Desulfobulbus propionicus
ACACTTGTTGACTTTTATACACATATAAAAGGTATTGAATATCTGGTGTGTGTAGCGTTCTTTGTAGTTTTCGTAGTATTCTACAAATATATCGATAAGTCGTCAAAGGCGCTTACAAAGTAGTGTTATTTTAAATATCGCTTCCAACAGCCTGAAGCAATTCAGGCTGTTTTTTTGTGCATATTATCTGATGCCTGTCCAGTATGTATTGATTTTTTCCTTCCAGGCTGTTCTGAGTTCTTCTGGCTTGGTAATGCATGAGGTTGCCCAGAAGCCTTCTGCATACTGCACATTTGCTCCAAGGGTATATGCCCTTGCCTTGTTGATGGCAAATGCAACGTCATCGTATGCCACCTGGCTTATCTGGCTTTCATAACACCTGATTGCCTGTTTTTTCCCTTCTGCCACATTGGTGATGTCTATAAGCCTGTTCACCTCGCCTTGCCTGCTTATCTCATAAAGCCAGACCTCTGCTGAAAGATCACTCAAGGATGTGAGGTTTTTCAGAACCGAGGCCGTTGTCGCCCGGTGGTCAGGATGAAACTCAAGAAGTGATGGCAGAAACACGGTTTTTGGCTTATATTTTTCTGTCAGCATTGTCACACTGTTTAAACTTATCCCTTCGTTTGCCACATCTCTGTCCTTGATCTCAAGAAAGTCTATGGTTTTTATGCCAAGAATATGAGCTGCCTTTTGGACCTCGATCTTCCTGATTTCGGTTTTGCCTCCAAGGGATCCATCTGTGACGATAACAAGGTGTACATTAATGCCGGATGATGCTGCAAGCAGGATTGTGCCTCCCATGCCCATAGACTCATCATCAGGATGAGGGGCAAAAATCAGATAAGGGCCACAAGGGATTGATGAAGGCGCGTAAGGCACAAGCTCTGACTCTTGACAAATAGATAGCCTGTCAAAGTTCTCAGTGTCTTTTGGGAATAGAAGAGGCCTGCTGAAAAATGTTTTTAAAAAAACGGAGAGTTCCAAATGATTCCTACTGCATGAAAACAGGTCTGGCTGAAACTGCCTTGGAAAGACACCCCAGAGCGAAGTCAAGCGCTTGATTGTAACAGACCCTATAGGAATCAGGCAGCATAAGGCTGACCCTTCCTATATCAGGAAATACAAGCGAAAGTCTGACAGGGTATTCTCCCTTGCATTCCTGCAGCGCCTTTTTAATGGCCTGCATTGAAAGTTCCTGCGTTCTTGTGTTGATCTCGATCACTACTGAGCTGATCTTTTTCTGGATTGCCACATCGAGGGGTTCGATGCTGGTTGCAAGAACCTTGCAAATTTCCGCAGCGCCTTCATCTTCGTTTTCTGCAGTCTTTTCTTCCTTTTGAAGATCGCCTTCTATCAGAACAGGGGCATCTGAGGCGATGATATCCCTTGTTTTTGCAAATACTTCAGGGAAACACACTACCTCCACAGAGCCATAGACATCTTCTACTGTCAAAAAAGCCATTTTATCGCCTTTTTTGGTTGTGATCTCCTTCTTTGAAGAAACTACACCCGCCACAAATACCTTTGATCCATTCTGGCGTTCGTGAAGATGAGATGTGTTTGTTGCAATGGATTCAAGCTGCTCCATGTAGGGATTAAGCGGGTGGCCACTGAGATAAAATCCAAGAGCTTGTTTTTCTTTAAAAAGAAGGTCCTGATTTTGCCATTCAGGAAGTTGCGTGATTATCATGTATTGATTGTCGCCTTCAGATGACGACTCCTGCACACAGAGGCCATCAAATAGACCTATTGTGCCTGTACGCGCCCTTTTTTTCTTGTTTTGTCCTTGTTCCAGGGCAGTTTCCACTGATGCCATGAGGGTTGCCCTGTTGTGTCCAAGCCTGTCAAATGCTCCACAGGCTATCAGGCTTTCTACAACTCGCTTGTTCACCTTTCTGCCATCTACCCTTGCGCAAAAGTCGAGAAATCCCTTGTATGCCCCGTTCTTCTGCCTCTCCTCAACTATGCCTTGAATAGCTCCAGAGCCGACATTTTTTACAGCCACAAGCCCAAACCTAATTGCCTTGTCTTCAAGGGTGAATTCTTCCTCGCTCAGGTTGATGTCAGGTGGCAATACCTTGATATCGCTGTATTTGCACTCCTGCAGAAATTTTACGACTCCGTCGGTGTTGCCGAGTTCATTGGATAGGAGGGAGGCCAGAAACGGCGCCCGGTAGTGGGTTTTAAGCCAGGCGGTCTGATAGGCTATGAGGGCATAGGCGGCAGAGTGGCTCTTGTTAAATCCATAGCCGGCGAATTTTTCCATCAGGTCAAAGATGTACTCTGCCTTGTCTTTGGCAATGCCTTTTTGGATCGCTCCGGAAAGAAAACGCTCCCGCTGAGCTGCCATTTCCTCTAGTTTTTTCTTGCCTATTGCCCGCCGCAACAGATCGCCCTCACCAAGGCTGTAGCCTGCAAGCGCCTGTGCAATCTGCATCACCTGTTCCTGATACACGATAACGCCATAGGTTTCCTTAAGAATAGGCTCAAGCTCTGGAAGAGGGTAGGTAACCTCCCGCCTGCCATGCTTGCTCTCCACAAACTGGGTAACCATGCCGCTTTCAAGCGGACCAGGCCTGTAAAGGGCTACGAGGGCAATCAGGTCAGTAAAGACCGTTGGTTTCATGCGCTTGAGGAGTTCCTTCATGCCTGAGCTTTCAAGCTGGAATACACCTGTGGTGTCCCCTTTAGTCAGAAGCGTATAAGTATCTTCATCGTCAAGGGGGATAGAGTCGATATCAACATGCTCTCCAATGTGTTTTTTTATGATCTTAATGGCAAGATCAATGACGGTCAGGGTTTTGAGCCCCAGAAAATCAAACTTGATAAGTCCTGCCTTTTCCACCCATTTCATGTCAAACTGGGTGAGCGTTTCACCCTTCTGACCGCGGGCAAGAGGCAGGTACTCCATCATGGGCTTGTCTGAAATGACTACGCCTGCAGCATGGGTTGAGGAATGTCTTGGAAGACCTTCAAGAGCCTGGGCGACAGTGAGTAGCTCCTTGTATCTGGGTTCTTTTTCGTAAAGTTCCTTGAGTCGTGGCTCTTCTTCCAGTGCCTTTGCTATAGTCATCTTCAGGCTTTCAGGCACAAGTTTGGCGATTTTATCCACCTCCGGCAAAGGCACAGCCAATGCCCTGCCCACATCCCGGATAACTGCCTTTGCCTTCATCTGGCCAAAAGTGATGATCTGAGCAACGTGGTCGCTTCCTCCATATTTTTCTGTTACATACTGAAGCACCCTGTCTCGAAGGCTCATGCAGAAGTCCACGTCGATATCAGGCAGTGACGTCCTTTCTGCATTAAGAAATCTCTCAAAAAACAGCCCGTATTCCACCGGATCAATATTCGTTATGTCAAGGGAATAGGCTACAAGAGAGCCGGCTGCTGAACCACGTCCAGGCCCGACTGGAACTCCATTGTTCTTTGCCCATTGAATAAAGTCTGCAACAATAAGAAAATATGAGGCAAACCCTTTGTCCTTGATAATCTGAAGCTCCATCTCCATGCGATCGCGGTAGGGTTTCTGAACGTCTGCTGTGATTTTTTTAAGTTGCAGGAGACGTTTCTCAAGTCCATCGCGAGATCGTTTTTCAAATACCTCCTCATAGGTCAGGCCTGGATCGATGGGGTAGCGGGGAAAGTAATGATTCTTGAAAGACAATGTCAGGTTGCAAGCGCTGGCAATATCAACCGTGTTTTTAAGGGCTTCAGGGCAATAGGCAAACTTCCTTGCCATCTCCTCTGGCGAGGCGAAATAGAGCTGATCTGTGGAAAAACGCATCCTGTTCTGGTCATGCACGGTTTTCTGGGTCTGGATGCAAAGAAGAACATCGTGATAATAGGCATCAGAACTGTTCAGATAGTGACAGTCAGCAGTTGCCACAAGTCCAAGGCCAAGTTCCTTTGATAGCTCTATAAGGCCCTGGTTTACCTTTGTCTGTTCAGGAATGCCATTTTCCTGTAGCTCAAGATAAAATCTGTTTTTGAATATCTGGCTGTATTCAACAGCTTTTTGTCTTGCAGCCTCAAAGTCATCCTTGATCAGGGCATGAGGCACCTCACCATGAAGACATGCAGAAAGGGCTATTAAACCTGCGTTGTGATGTTCCAGAAGCCCCATATCCACCCTTGGTTTGTAATAAAAACCTTCAAGCTGGGCAAGGCTTGCGAGTTTAAGGAGATTTTTATAGCCCTCCATGTCCTTTGCCAGCAGCACCAGATGATAGGCAGCCTCCTTAGCGCTTCGAGCGTTTTTGTCCCGTCTGTCTCCAGGGGCAACGTATATCTCGCAGCCGATGATTGGTTTTAATCCGGCCTTTGTCGCTTGTTCATAAAAGGTCAGAACCCCATACATTGAGCCGTGATCTGTTATAGCAACGGTATCGTAGCCATATCTTTGGGCTGCTGGCATGAGGTCTTTGATCCTGATGGAGCCGTCAAGCAGGCTGTACTCGGTGTGGAGATGGAGGTGGACAAATTCAGACATAGGCGTTTGGGTCAGTACCGATTATTTGTTGTTGAAAAATATAGCTATTGCTTCAAGCTCTCTTTGAAGGACATTATTAATTTCCTGCAGCGAAGCTTCAGAAATGTCAACATCCTCCCGCGAGGTATCATCAGGTCTGAGTATCTTGTGGGCATCGCAAAGAAGGGAGGTTATTGGAGAGAGTTTATCCATGTGACACTTGTGATGATTTGCAATGGCTATTTTGATATCGTCTGGTATTGTCCAGTCCTTGACCACTTCTCTTCCGACTTCCACATGCGTAAGTCCAAAGAGATTTCTTTCAGCCTCAATGCAAGTTGCACCTCCTGTGATCTGCGCATCAATCAATATTTGCAAGCGCTTTCGATCTTCAGGCATAATAACCTCTTTTCTTTCGTGGGACGCTATGACTATCTTGCCGATATCATGGAGGAGTCCGGCAGTAAAGCCCAGATAAAGTGGAATTTTGGTGTTTTTTATGCGCACAAGCTCTCTGGCTACAAAGGCTACAGACAGGCAATGCTCCCATATTGCAAGGTCTGTTGTGTTTGTTATCCCCACAAAACAGTCCTGAAAAGAGGTGGAGAGCACGATGTCTGTAACCCGTTTTGTGCCAAGAATAGAAACTGCATGGATTGGTGAGTCCACTTCCTTCGGGATGCCATATAACGGGGAGCTGCAGGCATGCAGCAGTCTGGCTGCAATGACAGGGTCAAAACTGACCTTTCTGCCCAAATCTAAAAGAGAGGCGTTTTCAGATGTTGCGCACTGAAGTATTTCCCATACAAACGGCGATACAGGTTTAAGCTTGTTGATTGTATTTTTAAGCTGTGAAATAGTCATATTTCTCATGTTTTTCCTCGCCAAAGCATTCTGTTGATGTATCTTTGCCTCAATGTTTCCCATAATAGGATGAAGATCATAGCAATATTCAGGCGGTGAGCAAAAGATATTTTTAATTGACCTGACTGCATATTTCAACTATATTTGGCGAGAAAATCAAGGCTGCATCAAAAAAGGCTTGAAAGGAAAATCAGATTTGCATATTAAATTTTTAACTCATTTTTTTATTATTCTGACCTTGGCAACAAGCTTTCTGGCAGGTTGCGCCACTGCAAAAAAAATTGGTTTCCAAAAGGAATCCTCTTCTGCAAGTTCTGAGAAAGCTCACTCAGTTTCGTCGTCTTTATCCGTTGTTGAACCAAAAACATCAGAGCAGCAACAGGCTGAAAAAGCCGCTAAAATCGCTGAGCTGGAAGAGCAGGCCATCATGAACCCCACTATGATCACGTCTGACTATTTCAGGCAGATGAATGAAAATCAGGCAAGTGGCAAATCAGTAAGGCTGTTTGGAGATTCCAAAAAGGAAAAAGAGCTTGAAGAAAGGCTTGCAATGCTTGAAAACAGGCTTATGGGAAATCCTGACAGGATCAAGGAGTCAGGAGGTCTGCCTGTATTGAGGCGCAAGGTGGTGTTATTGTCTCTGCTTGGGGATCTTGGTCTGGACGTACTTGCGCTTTTGCCATCTGCGCTTCGGAGGACAGATGGAATTGTTCCTGTGGATGCATCTGTCCTGCTGAAAATTTTACAGGAAAAAGGATACGCTGAAAATGATCTTACCTCCACCCCGGTCAGGCGTGAAGTGGCTGCAATAGCAGGTGTGCATGCCTTTTTGATGGTTTACTTGCCTCAAACGCAGCTTTTGACGCCAGGGCAACTGCGAGTTGATGTTATAAATGCCCAGGACAGCATGCTGATAGGCTCGTATGTGACAAGAATAGAGGAGTTTGGCGAGGTAGCTGTAAAGGTATCTGAAGATGTTATACGTGGCACTGAGTGGTCATGCAGGGTGGTGAAGCGTGAAGGAAACAAGATCTATCTCAACGCAGGCAGGTTGACAGGGCTTCAGGTAGGTGACAGACTGAAAATTACAGGCAGAGGCAATGAAATAATGGACCCTGTGACCGGCCGTTCTCTTGGTTTTGCCCCTGGAGAGGTCAAGGGAGAGGTTGTAGTGGAAGAGCTGGTATCCACAGACGCATCTGCTGCAAGGCTTGGACCCGATGCCAATGCGCAGGAAGGGGATACCGCCAGGATTGCAGGGCTGGCAGGGTGATGCTAATGTTTTTTAGGGAAGTTCCAGTAATTAAATAAATTAGCTAAGAGGTGCGTCGTTGAAAACCAATACCATTGATGCAATTTCAAAAATAATATGTGAGTCAGTCAAAGAGACTCTGTCTGCTTCAACCAATTCGGAAATTCAGTATGCGCCAGTTATTCAGAAAATTTCCAGTGTAAGTCTGAAGCCGGGTGTAGGGTGTTTTGTCCAGTTTCGAGGCGACTACGCAGGGCTTTTCATAATGAACATATCAGGAGAGGCTGCATTAGAGCTTTATCAGTGCTCCATGCTGTTTATGGGTTTGTCAGAGGATGAACTGGCAAAGGAACATACCTCAAGCGAGGTTGAAAATTATATCGGAGAGATAGTCAATCAGCTTCTCGGCAATATAAGAAAAAATATCGAAAGACAATATAACATAGCTGCATATAACAATCAGCCAAAAGCATTGAATATCGAATCGTCAATTCAGCTTTCAGTTGCCACAATGCTCAACAAAACTCAGAACAGACGTCTTTTGTTCAGGACAGCAAGGAATCACCACTTCAGCGTTGAATTCAGCATGGAAGATATTGAACTTATATCTATCGCAGCTCATGAGAAGCAGGAATCATTAGATATTGATGCGTTATTGAATGAAAAACAACATGATGAAGCCAAGTTGTCAGGAGAAAAAGATACTAAGGTAGAGGAAAAACCTGTAGATATTGACGCTTTGCTTGCAGAGTTTGGATAACTGGATGTAGGGTAACTATCCAGCAGCACCCCATCTTGCTGTGTCATCGGCCTGCTAATATGCAGGCAGCACACTTCGCAGGCCTCTTCCTTGCATCTGGGGCACTGCTGAATAG
>DYLC01000084.1 GCA_020722285.1 Desulfobulbus propionicus
GGATTTGAAGTGAATAGTTACCTTTGAACTTTACAGGCTCAAATCCTTTGCAGGCGTTTGCGGACAGCCAGCACAATATCCATAAACTCCTCCTGCCCGAACCTGAACAGGCAAAACGAATAAGCTGTTGCGCCGACAAGTACTGCAAGAAACGTCCACAAAACAAGCATCCAAGCGGATATCGCGGCGCTGGCAAGACCGGAGAGCGGCCAAACAACCGCTGTCATTACAACTGAAGCAGTCAATATCTTGATCAAACTCACTGCAACATGTTTTATGTCAAAGCCTTTGAGCCGCACGTAAAGTGCTAACAAAAGCAGCGCCAGGTTGACTGTGGCAGCGATAGAAGTTGCAAGGGCAATTGCGATATGTCCAAGAACTGACACAAAAGTTGTTACCACAATAAGGTTTGCGGCAACAGCGAAAAAGCTTGTCAGAACAGGCCAGCGTGTCTCTTTTAATGCATAAAAAAAGGAGGTAGCGATCTTGACGCCTGTGTAACCAAGAAGCCCGAGACTGTAAAACCTCAAGGCGCTGGCAGTCATTTCAGTGTCATCGGCGCTAAATCTGCCATGCTCAAAAAGGAGCTTTATAATTGGCTCAGCCAGACACCAAAGCCCTGCCGCTGCAGGCAGACTCAGGGCAAAGGCCATAATCAGGGATGAACTTACGGCCTTTCTGGCGTTTTCCATGTCATTTTGGGCAAAAAGTCTCGATGCAACAGGAAGCGTAGCCATGGAAAGAGCCACGCCAAACAGACCAATGGGGAAAAACATCAGACGAAAGGCGTAGCTTAGCCATGCAACAGCACCTTCCCCACATTGGGATGCGAAATTGGTATTGATAAAAATAGTGATTTGAGTTGCCGAAAGCCCTATTACAGAGGGCAGCATGAGTTTGAGAACGCTTTTGAGGCCTGGATCGTTTAATTGAAATGTGAGTTTTCCTGCGCTCCAGCCCTGAAAAAATCCTTCCTTTCTTACAATAGGCACCTGCACAACAGTCTGCATCACCCCCCCAGCAAGCACGCCAATAGCCATACCATAAATTGCCTGTATTCCGATCAAAGGAAAGCACAGGGCAGCAGCCACGCCTACAGCAATGGAAAAGAGGTTAAAAAAACTCGATGACAGGGCAGGGATAAAAAAATACCCTCGCGCATTGGAAATACCCATGAAAATTGCCCCCAGACAGACCAACAGAAGAAATGGCGACATGATCTGCGTCAGGGTTGCAGTCAACAATAGTTTTGAAAGATCCTGTTGAAACTCAGGGGCAAGAACAAGGACGATGTCCTGAGCAAATATGGCAAGCAAAAACACGACGACAAGCACAAGCCAGAAGAAAAAAAGCAGCACGTTCCTGACAAGCGCCCTTGCCTCTTCCTTGCCTTTTTTATGATCATATTCAGAAAAAACAGCTACAAACGCCGAGCTTAATGCCCCCTCGGCAAAGAGGTCTCGAAGGAGATTCGGGATGCGAAACGCCACCACAAACGCATCCGCCTCAAGGCCCGCGCCAAAAAACCATGCGAAGACCTGCTCTCTTGCAAGTCCCAAAAGCCTTGAGATAAAGACTGCTACGCTGACCTTGCTGGCTGAGCGGGCTATGGATTTGTGATCAGAGCTGCTCAAGTTATTTGCCTATGCAAAACCTGTCAAAGATGTGATCCAGGATATCAAGTGACATATTGTTTCCGGATAATTCATTTAATCTATCAAGGGCGTCTTTCAGCTCAATTACAACTAATTCTGCAAAAAAAACAGAAGGTTGTCCATACGTCTGTGAAGTGGCAAGCTGCCAGGCCTTTTCCATGCTCCGCAACGCCTTTTCAAGCAGGATCTTTTGCCTGAAATTAAGGGATATCTGGCACATGAAATCAGGCTGTTCAGCGTTAAAAATGGCCTTTTTGATGCTTTTTTTCAGTTCTCCGACCCCTTCCCCTGTTTTGCAGGAAATAGAGATGACATCTGAGAGACGCAAGGCGTCAGGTCTGCCTTGAATTTGCATGATAATCTCATTTTTCAGGCATTCACTTCCTGGTAGCTGGTTTCCTGATTGCCCAGCGCAGATATCCGCCTTGTTCAAAACGACAGTGACGTGCATCCCTGCCGGTATCTGTTCAAGGATATGGCAATCTTGCTGGGTCAGAGGTGATGAGAGATCGAATATTGCTATCAGGTGATCGGCGTTTTGAAGGGTCGATTTTGCAATCCTGACCCCTTCCTGTTCAATCAAATCCTCTGAGATACGGATACCCGCTGTGTCTGTGATTGTCACGAGAAAGCCGTCCATGTCGAGAGATTCTTCAATGCAATCACGCGTGGTGCCTGGCACAGGGCTGACAATAACCCTCGCGCTGCCAAGAAGTGAGTTGAACAGGCTGGATTTTCCTACATTAGGCCTCCCGATCAGCACAACCTTTGCCCCTTTACGGACAAGGTGAGAACAGCCCGAGGCTGAAAGTATCTCTTTAATCGGCTCTACAGAGTCATGGATTATCAACCTTTCAAGGCTGACCAGTTGAAGTGTTTCTATATCTTCTTCAGGAAAATCAATGGAAGCCTCGATCCATGCAAGGGCCTCAAGACAGGCGTTGGAGATGGACTTGATGCGTTTTTGAAGGTTGTCATCCGAGATGAGCGCCTGAATCGCCACCTGCCTCTGGGCCTCTGTGCGGGCCTCGCAGAGTTCACAGACAGATTCCGCCTGTCTAAGGTCAATCCTGCCTGAAAGCATGGCACGCTTCGTGAATTCACCTGGGTTTGCCAGCCTTGCCCCACATGACATCACCAGATGCAGCGTCTTTTCAGTTACCGCAGGGCCTCCATGGCAGTATATCTCGCAGACGTCCTCTCTGGTGTAGGTAAAAGAGGCCTGCATGAAGACCACCATGACCTCATCTACATTCCGGTTAGTCTCAGGGTCAACTATCCAGCCATAGTACATTCTCCTGCTTTCAGGTGAAAAGGTATCACATAGCTGTTGTTTTTCAGGGGAAGAGATGTCAGCCAGGCTCAATTCAGGGCTGTTTTGGCGATTTTTTGGGGATATTTGCCTGTTTTTGGGCTTAAACAGCCTGTGCAATATATCTCTGGCCTTTGAACCGCTTATCTTGACGATTCCTATGGCTGCAGGAGCAGCGGCAGTGGCTATGGCTGCAATCGTATCCTGCTCATAATTATAAAGACTCAAGAATACCTCTTTTTTAGAGGAAAATTCTCAGACAAGTTCCAAAAAATAAAAAAATTATTCAAGAGCAAGGCGCAAAAAACTCCCACAATGTAATAATCGAATGATCAGTCGCTGTTTTCCCTTTTATTTCCATTGGCAGCGCCTGTTTCTGATTGCCAGCTCGGATTTTTACTTTTATAGCCCTGGTTTCTTGGGCCTGGATTTCTTTCTGCGTTGGCAGGAACCAGCATAACCTTTCTTTTGTCCCCAATACCGATGCTTGCCGTGCGTATCCCAGGAAAACCTTTAAGGGCCATGTGAACCACCCTGCGCTCCTTAGGTGTCATCGGATTGAGATAGATAGCCTTGCCTATCTTCTTGGCCAATTCAGCCTTTTTAACAGCTATTTCCGAGAGTTTTTCTTCCTTTTTAACCCTGTAATCATTGACATCTATAAATACAGCAGGCACCATGTCAGGCTCGAATTTTTTCGCCAGAAGCCTCCCCGTGATATACTCAATGGCATCAAGGTTTTGGCCATCACGTCCTATGGCAAGGGATGAGTCATTGCCTGTGATGATAAGCTTCAACTCCGATGGATCAGCCACTTCCGCCACGCTGCAATTGATGGCAGAAATCGACAAGATTTTTTCTGCTATTTCTCTGGCTGCTTCGATTGCCTGCCTTTTTTCTATTGTTCTCCTAGGCTCTGATATTGACTGAGAATCCACCTCGGTTTCAGCATCATCATTTAATGTTTCCGAGTCTATCTGCACATCATATTGCACGTCATTTTCACCGGATTGCTGAACAACTGGCTCAGAAACAGAGTTTTTTGGCATGTCATCTTTTGCTTTTGGCAATACTTTTGGCGTCTCTTCCGTCTTTTCAGGCGTTTTTTTGCATTTTGCCTTTATACGCGCCTTTTTGCCGCCAAGACCAAAGATGCCTGTTGAGCCACGCGTTATAACCTCATAGTCAATGTCCTTTTTTTCGCAATTAAAATTTTTACATGCGTTTTGAATGGCATCATCCAGGGTTTTTCCTTCAAATTCTTTCAGTTCCTCGTTCATTTTTTCCCTTTTCCACCTTCTGCTGATTAGCCGTCAGGCTACAAATTTATTGGTATAGTATTGCTGCGCCATTGAGAGAATATTGTTGATAAACCAGTACAATACAAGCCCTGAAGGAAAACTGACAAACATAACCGTGAAAATAACCGGCATAAACTTGAATATCATCGCCTGAGTCGGATCCGTGGTCGTAGTCGTCATCTTCTGCTGAAAATACATGCTCACACCCATCAGAAGGGTCAGCACAGGTATTCCCCCTATAAATGGTATATCGAATCCAGGTATCATCAGCCTGTCAGGCGCTGACAGGTCATTGATCCAGAGCATGAACGGCGCATGTCTGAGCTCAATAGACTGAAGAAGCACCTTGTAAAGGGCAAAAAATACAGGTATCTGAACAAGCATCGGAAGGCAGCCACCCATTGGATTAACCTTGTATGTCTTGTAAAGCTGCATCAACTCCCTGTTCATCGCCTCTTTGTCGTTACCATATTTTTCCTTAATTTTTTCCAGCTTTGGCTGTAACTTCTGCATGGTTTTCATGGATTTGGTGCTCTGATGCGAAAGGGGCCAGAAAACCAGCTTGATCAAAATCGTAATCAGGATTATCACTACGCCGTAATTCGGAATGAAGTTATAGAGCCAGAGTACGGCATAAAGCAGTGGTTTGGCTATCACATCAAACCAGCCGAAATTGATGGCCTTTTCCAGATGGTAGTTCTGCTCTTGCAGGTGCTCAAACCTTTTTGGCCCCATGTATATCCCAAGATCAAGAGGCAATATGCCTTCTGGCTTCGTGGATTGCGGGGTCATAGACAACTGGTTCTCCCCTTCCTCGTTCTTTTTGACAACCTCCATCTTCCACTGCACTGCCTGGTCCTTCGGGACAATGGCGCTTAAAAAATAGTTATCTCCAAAACCAACCCAATCTATCTGACCAGAGAATGAAAAACCCTTGCCCACCTTGTCCAGGTCAACCTCTGAAAATCTTCCGTTTGATGAATAGGAGGTACCGGTAAATACATAACTGTTGGCCTTTGCAACAGGCAAGGCGTCAAGGAAAACTGTAGGGGGCTGGATGTTATCGCTTGCATTTATGTGCATGTCCATCCAGAAGGAATTACCATGAAATGTATATGTTTTTGTGACAGAGAGCTTCTCTGATATCCGGCAGGTAAATACAAGGGAGGCATCCTGTGAACCTGTGACGTTTACCCCGTCCTTGTCAGCTTCACAAACCTGATCTGACATCCTGTGCTGAGGAAAATCCACAAAAAGCGGATAATGCTCGGGAGGCACCTTGATCAAGTCGACTTGCTCTGAAGATGGCGACATACTATCGTGATAATCTTTCAGACGAAAAGAGACAGGCATGGCCCCCTTTTCGGTAAACACAGCCACATACTTTTCTGTTTCCACACGTATTTTTTTTGCATCTTTAGCAGGGCTTGCTGAAGATTGAGGCTCCTCGGATGAGACAGCAGCCTGAAGCTGCTGCACAGCAGGGCCTGCATTAACGACTGAAGACCCCGCGGTCTTTTGCTCCAATCCTTCCTGGGTGACCGACGACGGTGGCGTTCCTTCAGGGGCAAAAAAATATTGAAAGCCCAGCAGAACAAGTATGGACAAGGCTATTGCGGCAATTGTGCGATATTCCATTTAATCTTCTCCAATAGAGGCGGCTGATTGTTCGCCTTTTTTGTTATCTTTTGCTTTGACGTGGCAAACAGGATCATAACCGCCCTCATGCCAGGGATTGCATCTCGCAATCCTTTTTATTGCCATCCAACCGCCTTGTACAGGCCCGTAAAGTCCAATGGCTTCCTCTGCATACTTCGAGCAGCTTGGGTAAAAACGGCAGGTTCTTGGGAAAAGCGGAGAGATCAGATAGCGATAAAATTTGATAGGCAACAGCAGGGCTATTTTTAATAAATATGTCGGCAAAATAATTTTTTTAAGCGAAAAATATAAACGTTGTCTTTGCTTCAAGTTAATAGGTTGATATTTGATTAAATTTATTCAGAAAAACTGTTTTGCCTGCCGTCAAGTCTTCTGTCCTGAATCCTGCTCCAGGCATGAACAGAAAATCATACCCTTTTGGCAAGACATCTTTATTATGACGAAATAATTCCCGTAATATCCTCTTGATCCTGTTCCTCTTGACAGCATTCCCAGTTTTTTTCCCCACGCTTATCCCGACTCTTGAATATGTGAGATGATTTGCTATATAGGCCACAGCTATCTGATCCAGTTTAAATCGCCTGCCTCTCTTTAAAAGCCGGATAAAGTCTTTTTTTTGGGCTATACGTTCCTGTTTGGTGAGCCGTTGTGATGTCAACTCATGCAGCCAGTTATAAAACCTTTAGGCAGACAAACGCCAACGTCCCTTTGCCCTGCGGCGGGAAAGCACAGCGCGCCCCTGCTTGGTGCTCATGCGTTTTCTAAAGCCATGAGTTCTTTTGCGCTTTATTACACTGGGTTGAAATGTCATTTTCATCTTGTGATAAAACTCCTTTATAAAAGCTTGAAAAAATGAAGTCTTATTCTTTAACCTTATGCAGTGCAGATGTCAAGGTCTTCTTGAATCTTCACTAAATGCCAGAGTTAATGGTTAATGCCTTGAATTGCTGTATATGAACCATTAAAGTTAAAAGGTTGTTTTAAGGCAGTTCCAAAAATGTAACTCTTCAACAGCGCCCCAGATGCAAGGGAGATGCCTGCGAAGTGTGCTGTCTGCATATTAGCGAGCTGATGACGCAGCAGATGGGGCGCTGCTGGATAGTTACACAGATGTCAGCCTTGACTGACAATATCATAAAGGAAGGCTATCTACAACAAAAACAGGGCATGTCTGCGTCTTTTTGTCCTATTTTTTTAACTTGAGGATTTTCTGAAATATTGATATAAAGTGAAATATGACAAAACAATCTGATAATGTAAACAGGAAAATTGAGGGAGGGTTAAGGGCAGCAGGAAGGGTATGGAGCGCAATCGTTATTGGGTTGTTTATGGCGCTGTTTGTGGCGCTGG
>DYLC01000085.1 GCA_020722285.1 Desulfobulbus propionicus
GATGAAACTTTGGAACTTTTTAATAATGCTATTTATTTCAGTAATGATGGCATTTTCCTTGGCATACGCTAATGCCGAGAAAAAAGACGACCCCCATGAGGGGTTTACTGAGGAGGAAAAGCTTATCCCATGCTTTGAGTGCCATATGACAGAGACCCCGAAGATATACAAGGAATGGTACGATTCCACCCATGGCATTGCAAATGTAAAGTGCTATCAGTGTCACGGGACATACGAGAACATGAAAAAGACGCCTGAACTTTCCACCTGTGCAGTATGTCATGAAGGTAAATTCGTCAAAAAGCACACCAGGGACAAGAAGTGCGAGGAATGTCATTCCGCCCACATCTTCAAGGCAAAAAATAAAAAATAAGGAAGGAGGCGCTAAATGAGTATTACAAGAAGAGAATTTTTAAAAAGAACAGCAGCGCTCACCGCTGCATCCTATGTGGGCATGAACCTGCCTTTTTCCCTTGAGGGGGAATCTCATGCAGCGGATGCAGACAAGTGGGTGAAAGGTGTGTGCCGTTTCTGCGGCACGGGCTGCAGGGTGGAACTAGGTCTAAAAAATGGAAAGGCAGTGGCCTTGAGGGGTGTGGCGGATTCCAGAACGAATCTTGGTTATGTCTGCATGAAGGGTATGCTTTTCTACAAAATCATTGGACATCCTGATAGATTCACCAAACCCTTGTACAGGGCAAAAAAGGATCAGCCGTTCAAGACCATCACCTGGGACGAGGCCCTGGATATAGCAGCAAAGGAGTTTGCGAACGCTGTCAAGACCAGCGGGAATGATTCTGTTGCTTATTACGGTTCTGGTCAGGCCCTCACTGAAGAGACATATCTTTTCCAGAAGGTGATGAGGGCAGGGCTTCAGACCAACAATGTGGAGGGAAATCCCAGGCTCTGCATGGCAAGCGCTGTGGGAGGCTATCTCACTTCATTTGGAGCGGACGAGCCCATTGGCTCTTATTCAAATATTGAGAAGGCAAGCTGCTTCTTTATCATCGGAAGCAACATGGCGGAGGCCCATCCAGTGGTCTTCAGAAGGGTCATGAGGCGAAAGCTGGACAATCCGAACTCTGTAAAGGTCATCAATGTGGACCCAAGGATCTCACCCACCTCAAGGATCGCTGACCTCCATCTCCAGTTCAAGCCTGGCACAGACCTTGCCCTTATGAATGCCATGGCTAATGTGATTATAGAGGAAAAGCTCTATGACGAAAATTTTATAAACAACTACTGTGTATTCAAGGCAGTTGAAGATGATAAGCCAAAGGGCGTGGATTTCGAGGCTTATAAGAAATTTGTTGCTGAATATACCCCTGAGAAGGCGGCGCAACTCTGCGGAGGAAACATAACCCCGGAAAACATAAGAAAGGCTGCCAGGATGTTTGCCAAGTCCCCCGGCACCATGAGCATGTGGTGCATGGGGATCAATCAGCGACTGAGAGGCGTTTGGGCCAACAACCTCATCAATAATCTTCACATGATCACAGGTCAGCTCTGCAAACCAGGAGCTGACAGTCTTTCTCTTACCGGTCAGCCCAATGCATGTGGAGGGGTTCGAGAAGGCGGCGGCCTTTGCCATATTCTTCCCGGACACAGGCCTGTTGCCAAGGATAAACTGAGAAATCAGGTGGAAGAGATTTGGGGAGTTCCCCAGGGGCGCATTCCTCCAAAGCCAGGTCTCCATACCATAGCAATGTTTTCAGCCGTTAATGAAGGCAAGATCAAGGCCATCTGGATACATTGCACAAGCCCGGCCCAGAGTCTTCCCAATGCCGATCATTACAGGAAGGGGCTCAGAAGGGATGATGTCTTTGTGGTCTGCACTGACATATTCCCCACAAAGACCACAGAGCTTGCAAACCTCATCCTACCCGCAGCCTTTCATTTTGAGAAAACCGG
Source organism: Desulfobulbus propionicus (assembly GCA_020722285.1). Lineage (GTDB taxonomy): Bacteria > Desulfobacterota > Dissulfuribacteria > Dissulfuribacterales > DYLC01 > DYLC01. Next base: position 1,912 of record DYLC01000085.1, read on the forward strand.
CGTTTATGGCTGCACGGAAAGGCGCTCCCAGATAACACCAAAGGCCGTTAATCCTCCAGGGGAGGCGAAGCCTGAGGTCTGGATGGTGAGGGAGTGGGCATTAAAGCTTTCCAAAGAGCTTAATGACCCCGTCATTAAGAAGTCTGTGGAGCCATTCATAGGTCTTGAAGAAGGATTCGCCCTTTCCAAGGCCATCTGGGATGAATATACCCAGAAGCTCACAAAGGGCAGGGACAACGATCTTACAGGAGCCACTTATGATGTGCTGCTCAAGATGGCGGACGGCGTTCAGTGGCCTGCTCCTACAACTGAATTTGCCTTAAAGGGCGGTACTGAAAGGAAATTCGTAAAGGGCATTGATCCCCTTGCAGACAAACTTTCCCAGGACGATAAACCCTACCAGTTCTACGGTCCTGCGCACGAGGACAGAAAACTCTATATCTGGCTCAGACCTTACAATGGAGCGGCTGAAGAGCCTGATGCAGAATATCCGTATTACCTTTCCACAGGCCGCATAATCGACCACTGGCATACCACCAGCATGACAGGCCGTATCCCTGAGATCATGAGGGCCAATCCATATTCATATGTGGAGATAAACCCCAAGGATGCCGCAAAGCTTGGCATCAAACCTGGTGACATGGTGGAAGTGGAGTCAAGGCGTGGAAAAGTAGTGATGCCTGCCAAGGTCATTGAAGGACCAATAGAAGGCATGGTGTTTGCATATTGGCATGATATGGATGAAGAAAGGATGATAAACAAGGTCTGCAAGGATGCCTTTGATCCCGGTTCTAAGGAGCCTGAGTTCAAAATCAGCGCCTGCAGGGTCAAGAGGGTCTCCGGGCCAAAGCAGCTTAAACCATACATAGTGACCATGTAACCTCTTGGTTTTTTTAGTTGAGTGAGTTGAGTAAGTTGAGTGAGTTGAGTGAGTTAAAGAATTCAGCAATATCTCACTTACTCAAACCACCTACTCAACTAAAAAAACCTACTCAACCTACTCAACTAACTCAACTAACAGAAAGTGAAGATATGCCGATAGGCGGTTTTGTAGTAACCATAGATCAAAAAGCCAAGGGAGATGCTTTTGCAGGACTTGCCCGATTTCCCCAGGTGGAGATCTACGGCTCAGATGAAAAGGGAAATGTCGTTCTTGTGATAGAGTCTGAAACATCAAAGGAGATGGAAAAGATTGTAAAAGATATTAACAGAGTTGAAGGGGTGTTGAACTGCGTTATGACATATATAAATGTGGAGGATGAGTAGGGGCGAACCTTGTGTTCGCCCAAATGTGGCTCAGTGGCCAGAAACAGTGATTAGTTAATGGAGAGAAGACATTTTTTAAAACTGCTGTTATCAACAATTTTCGTTTTGCCAACAACCAAAGCTGATGCTGGCTTCCTTTCCAGTCCTGTTGCCACCAACAGACTCAGGCCGCCCGGGGCCGTTTCTGAAGAGACCTTTTTGGGAAAATGCATAAGATGCGGCAGATGCGTTGAGGTCTGTCCATATAGGTCCATAGTGCAACTTGATATGAAAAATGGGGTGCATGCTGGAACCCCTCTTATTCTTGCCGAAACCGTGCCTTGTTATTTGTGCATGAAGTGCGTGGAGGTGTGCCCTACAGGCACACTGAAAAAGATCAGCCAGGAAGAGACCAGAATGGGCATTGCGGTTGTGAACAGGTTTACCTGCATAACATGGAGGGGAGAGGCCATCTGTCGCACCTGTTATAATGTCTGTCCATTCAAGGAAAAAGCCATCAGACTGGATGAGCTTCGTCCTGTAGTGGATGAAAAATATTGCACTGGATGCGGCCTTTGCGTCCATGGGTGTCCCATTACCTGGAAAGAAGGCCTTAAGGCCATAAATGTGGAGCCAATTCATTTAATGAAAGGGTCAACACAAGGGATATGAAAAATAAAACCACCAAGCCTGAAAGGAGGTTTCATAATTGGCGTCTTATTGTTCTTTTCGGGGCATTCCTTGTCATCCTCATCAATCCGTTTCTCAACTTTTATTTTCACATAAATTTTGTTCAAGGATGGTACCAGTCTCTGGGAATAGGGAAACTCTGGTTTGTTTCTCCTCTGGAGGGTCTGGAAAGCATCCTTGTCTCAAAGCTCGTTTATATGCCTCTTCTAATCGGAATGGTCATCCCTGTTCTCATTGCCATCTTCCTGGGAAGGGTCTTTTGTGCCTGGGCATGTCCCATAAGCTTCTTATCTGAGCTTTCAGATTCCGCCATCAAGTTTTTAAAAGGAAGAAAGAGGAGAAAAGACTTTTTTACTCTTTCAAAAAGATTATTGTGGTTTGCCTTGATGGGAGAGCTTCTTCTGACAATGATCCTTGGCGCCCCGATCTTTGTTTTTCTCTCGCCACCCGGCCTTGTGGGAAGGGAGATCATGATGGCGGTCTTTTTTAAGACCCTTGCCGTGGAAGGGGTCATAGTCCTTTTAGTTCTTTTATTAAATCTTGTCACCAGACGTTTTTACTGCCGCTATCTTTGCCCCCTTGGTGCGCTCCTCGCCTTTATCGGCTCAAAACGGAGGCTTTCACTGGTGATAAATACTGCTGAGTGCAAGGAGTGCGGTCTCTGTGACATGGCCTGTCCATTGGGTCTAAAGCCAAGTATTGGTGAAGGCAGGTCTCCATATTGCTGGAACTGCGGAGAATGTGTGGACTCATGCCAGCAGGACGCCATTAAGTTTCAGTGGAAAGAAATCACTGACCATTGACCACGGCCAACATGCCCCACTCAACTAACTCAACTAATCCTTACGGTTCAAACCTGTATCCCACGCCTGGATGTGTGATGATGCAGCTTGGGTTTTCAGAGTCGGGATCTATTTTCTGACGAAGCCTCATGATATGCACATCCAGTGCCCTGCTCCATGAATAGACCTCACCCTTGGGCCAGATGTTGGAGCAGATGAAATCCCTGGACAGAACCTCACCTGGGTGAGAGACAAATAATTCCAGCAGGTCATATTCTCTTTTGGTAAGCTTTATAGGCTTTTCATTTAGAAATACATGTCTTTTATGCGGTAAAATCTTGAGCCTTCCCAAAACCATTTCCGTAGAAGGCCTTTTTAATGCCAATCTTCTAAGACATGCCCTGATCCTTGCGGCAAGCTCCAGGTATTCAAAGGGCTTTACGATATAGTCATCAGCGCCTGATTCAAGGCCCCTCACCTTGTCCGAGATGGTTTCCCTGGCTGTAAGAATGAGAATGGGAATATCAGAAATCCTTCGAATACTCTGGCAGATATTAATTCCGTCAATATCAGGAAGATTAAGGTCAAGGATAACAAGGTCAGGAATCCATATCTTTAATATCTCGAGGCCTTTCTTGCCGGTAAGAGCGCCCTGCACCTCAAAACCATCCAGTTTAAACTGTCCTGTAAGAACGGTAAGGATGTCTTTATCGTCTTCTATGACAAGTATTCTGTTCTTATTCATCTATATTAGCTCCAGGAATGGACACATTAAGGGTAATGCCCGGGTGGGAAGGCCTGGATATCCAGATACTGCCTCCGTGAGCTTCCACTATGCCCTTTGCTATGGCAAGGCCAAGGCCCATGCCTTCATAGGCGGATTCACCGGAGCGCCTGAAAAATTTTTCAAACACAAGGTTCCAGTCCTCCTCCTTTATGCCAGGGCCAAAGTCCTCAAAGCTGACGATAATTCTGCTCTCTTCTTTTTTTAACAAGACGATCACCTTGCTGTCTTCAGGGGAAAATTTTATGGCATTGGATAGAAGGTTTAAAAATACCTGTTCAAATCTATTCCTGTCTATGGAAACAGGATTTTCTTCCCCAGGGACTTCGTATTGTATGTTTATGCCTTTTTGTAAGGCTATGGGCATGGCCATCATGATGGCGTCCTCCACCACCTCATTCATGTCCATGATCTCCATGTGAAGTTCCAGGCGACCTGATTCTATTCTGGAGCAGTCCAGAAGGGCCTTTATCATGCTGGATAACTTTTCCGTGTTTCTCCTGATTATATCGATATAAGCCTTGTTTTCTTCCAACTGGCATTGTTTCCCAATGAGATCTATGGCCCCTTTGAGCGCTGTGATGGGGGTCTTTAGGTCATGGGAGATGTTGGAAAAGAAATCAGACTTGTATTGTTCAATCCTTTTGAGTTCATCGTAGGCTGTGGCCTGGTTTTTCACAGCCTTCTCCACTTCGCTTTGAAGTATTGAATGCTGATTGTGAAGGGATGAGACCATGCTGTTAAAGCTCTTTCCCACGTCATTCCATTCCCTGCTTTCCTGAAGGTCAAGGGATGTGTCCAGATTCCCATCTTCTACATCTTTGTATGAGGCATGAAGCCTGGAAAGGGGGATAAGCACAAACTGCCTGATCATTCCGATGAGGAGAAAGAGCACCAACACCAGTGTTCCCGCCAGATATATCACGTAGTATCTTGTGTTTTTTCTGGCCTCAACCTCTATGGCATCTGCGGGGATGGATACACTTATGCAGCCTTTTGAGTTCAGGAGCTCATTTTCCAGGTGGCAGACCCGGCATTCATCCTTTGCGATGAGGGGCGCTGCAAAGCGGTATATTTTTTTCCCGTCCCTGTTTTCCATCTCCCAGGCCTCTTTCCTGCCGCTTTCCATAAAGGAAGTGATAGACTTTTGTTCAAAGATATCTGCTTGATGCATGGGATTCTGGGTATCCAGAACAGCCACTTTTACGGAATAGGGTAGTTTTTCTTGCGCAAATTGAGATATTTCATAGGTAAATATGGAAGGAGTTATCAATTCAATGCCGAATTCTCCTTTTTCATAGATGCCCTCCTTGGAGGAAATCCATTCCCTTGTGAGGGTTATGAAATGATAGATTCCCAGGGCCTGGCGTCTGAGCTGCTCCTGAATAAATTTCTGATTGTTTTTTTCCATGAAAAAAAAGAAGCCTGCCCCGAATAGACCAAGTATTAAGGTAATGGAAAGGATGATCTTGATGCCTAACCCGTACAGGTTGTTTTTCATAAATGTTTTTTTAGCATTTTAGCGCTTGATAATCAAGGTTTTTGTGCCGATGTAATATTAAGCAAAGAAAAAGAAAGATTTTTTAGAGGTTTGAGAACCATGAAATATCCGCAGGACCTTCAGTGCACCATATCCAAGATTCTATATCCCATGGATACCTTTGAACATGGCAGGGAACTGAGGCTTATTCAGGAATATTTTCTCGTAACCTGCACATTGCAGTTTGGAAGATGGCGGCTTAAAGTCCGTAAAACTTATGACTGTCAAGTATCTTCGAAAGGCCAAGTAAATCCTGCCTTACAACTATATTAACATTTTTGTAACTATCCAGTATCATGCCGAAAACGAACGAAAATCACC
>DYLC01000086.1 GCA_020722285.1 Desulfobulbus propionicus
CGACCGGCGGTTGCCTGTTCGTTGCAGGAGTTGGGCTGTGTCGAGCTTATTCTGATTGACAACCCGCGAAGCGAACAGGCTGACATCTGGAAATCGCTTATAGCCGGTCATTATCTGGGTGATAGTGCTTTTTATTCTGGTTTGCGTTATCTTGTACAGAGTTCGGTGCATGGCTATGTCGGGGCTCTTTCCTTCGCCAGCTATTTTGCCTTCACTGCGACCCCCAAGAACAAGACCCTGGAGATCTTCGGCGATCCGGACCCGCAGCCCGACGGCACTGTGAAGCACCACCCGTTCCACAGCTACACCATGAAACAGGCCATCCAGGAGGGCTTCATCCTCGATGTGCTGAAGAACTACACCCCGGTGGAGAGCTACTACCGTCTGGCCAAGACTCTGGAGGACGACCCGCTCTTCGACGCCAGGAAAGCCCAGAAGAAGCTGCGCCGTACGTTCAACGACCAGTTCGGCAATATTGCGTGGAAGGATGGAGACAAAATCCGAAAGGTAATTACGGAGGAAATTCCTCTCAAGGTGGCGGCAGACGCGGCCTACCAAAACGCCATGAAGAACAACGATAAGAAGACCGCACGGATCGAACACGACGCCGCGCTGCAACGGGTTATAATTGATCTGTTGACCGATCACACGGAATTGTTCAAGCAGTTCAGCGACAACCCATCGTTCAAGAAGTGGCTGGGCGACGCCATCTTTGACGTGACTTACCAGGCCGGTCAATAATGAGTGGATTGTTGTTAAATTTTTATAGAGGGCTTGCAAAAGCCGGTTATCCGCTGGTCAGCATGTTTGCCGGTTTAATAGGTGAAGAAGAGGATCGGCAGCTTTTTAATGCCAGGCTTGGAAAAGGGCTTGATGTGGTTAAAGCTAATGCCCCTTATGATATCTGGTTGCACGCTGTATCTGTGGGTGAGGTCATGGTAGCTGAAGCGCTGGTCAGGGAATTGCTTTCCCTGAGATCAGGGCTTAAAATTTTGCTTTCCTCATTTACCGTATCAGGCCAGAGGCAGGCCAGGCGTCTTTTGCAAGGACTCTGTGATATAGCTCCAGGTCCCTTTGATTTTCCACAGGCTGCGCAGGGTATGCTTTCAGTTTGTCGCCCAAAAGTGTATGCCTGCGTTGAGACTGAACTTTGGCCCAATATGTTTATTGATGCTTGCAAGGCAGGTGTGAAAACGGCGATTGTAAATGCCAGGCTTTCGCTGCGCTCTTTTGAAAATTACAGGAGATTAAAAGGTCTGTTTTCGCCTGTGCTGGAAAATGTGGAACTGATTATGGCTATTTCTGAGGCGGATGCTGGACGTTTTGCCAGGCTTGGAGCACGGCTTACATGTTTGACTGTCACAGGAAATGCCAAGTATGCATCGCTTTTATCAAGGATTGATGAACTGAGGCAAGATGTGGAAAAACTTAGGCAGAAGCTGGGTTTTGAGGAAAAGACAAAGTTTTTCATCGCTGGCAGTCTGAGGGGCGGAGAAGAGGAGACAGTCATAAGGGCATGGCTGGATGTGAAGGCAAAGCAGCCAGATTTAAGATTGATTATAGCGCCGAGACATCTGGAAAGGGTTAGGGATGTGGTGGATGCGCTGAAGAGGCACTGTGTGGCATTTTCTCTCTGGTCTAACATCTCATCACATCACAAACTGGCTGTCTCCGGTCAATGTATAGTTGTGGATTCAATTGGGGTGCTGTTGTTGCTCTACGGTCTGGCTGATGTAGCGTTTGTGGGTGGAAGTCTCGTGCCAAAAGGGGGGCAGAATATGATGGAGCCAGCGGTTTGGTCTATTCCTGTTCTATTTGGGCCTTTTACAGATAATTTTCTGGATGCGAGTCAGATGCTTCTTGAAAATCAGGGTGGTTTTCTTGTGCATGATGCCAACGAACTGGCCGTGCAGCTAAAGAGGTTATGCTGGAACAGGACAGAGTTGGAAAAAGCTGGGAAAAATGCCTATACAAGCCTTGAAATGCTTTCAAAAAATGCCGTCAGCAGACAGGCTATGGGACTTCTTGAGCTTTTTGACAGATAGATATTTGAGGGAAGTTTCAAAAATTGCCATTTGTTCTGTTTATTGCCATATTGAGTAACCTCCTGATTGAGCGGTTGATGCGGGAGGGATAATCCGTTGCAAGAAATCTGAGAACAGGTCAGGAGAGTTGTCCCCTGCTTGCTCCTTGAAGCGGCTTGTTTTAGTTAATTATTTTTCAATGGGCTTTAAAATGGGTTAGCCTGAAACAGCAATTTCGATGACAAAAGTCCCATTAGGTGTCTCAAATGGCATGGCAATACAGGGGCCTTTGTTGATATGTTTAATGGAGTGGTTAGTCCCTGATATGACGGTAGGTGTTCCAGCCTGAAGGCTAATGCCAGCAGACTCAAGCCTTCTTCGGGCATCCCCGCAGATCATGTTTGTAAGTTCGCCAACCGCATCCTTGACTTCATCGTTTATCTCTGTGACTGCCGAACCAAAAAGATTCGTCACAATCGTTGCAATACATGAGGTAGAAAAAGAGATGGACATGGAGCCCTGCGCATCACCGGTAATTCCAATAATTCCAGAGACGTCTCCTTTTGCTGACTGATCAGTTTTCAGAAATGGTCTGCCAGGAGTTGGCTCTATCATTGCCATTGTCTTCAACACGCTTACCCCTGCCTCTAAAAAAGGATTTATCAGTTTTACATCCATAAACGTTTCTCCTTTGCTCCTCTTGTTAATTAACTATTTTTTTCGAAAAAATTCAAGCCCATTTTAACAATAAGCAGTTGATTAAGATTTTTATAGATATCATTCACAGATTTTTCATCAAGCCCCGCTCCCATGCCCACACGCCTTGCAAAATCAAAACTCATGAAATCCTGCGGCGCGTGGCCATCCGAGTCTATGGAAAGTCTGGCCCCTGTTTCCATGGATTTTCTTGCAACATGTCCATTTGTAAGACTGTGTCCTTTCCTGCCTGATATCTCAAGAAAAATTCCGCGCTCAGATGCCATGGCTGCCTCATCAGAAGTAATGAAGCCAGGATGTGCCAGGATGTCTATGTCTGCCTCAAGCGCAGCTCTGTTCGTACCTGGACAAACCGGCTCGACAATTGTCTCTCCATGCACCACCACAATTTGAGCGCCAAGCCCTCGCGCCTTGTCAGCAAGCCTGGCAATATGGGAGGGTCTGACATGAGTGAGTTCAACCCCAACAAGTAGTTTGGTTTTGGAATCGCTCGCATTATTTTCATCAGCGACCTTTTGAAGGCTGGATATGATATGGCTCAGGTTTGAGGCGTCAGCATGATCTGTGATAGCCACAGCCATATAGCCCATAACTTCGCAGCGTCTTACCAGCTCTGAGGGCAGCAACTCTCCGTCGCTGAAAAGACTGTGGCAGTGCAGATCAATCATTTGATTTTGCATGATAATATTCCTGTATTTGATATTCTCGTAAAAAATCGTAATACGCGATGTAACTATATAAATTGTCGCTTAGTTTCATTTTACCGCCAATGTCCATTTGGTGCCATCTTTGGTGTCAAAAAGTTGAATGCCCTTTTCTTTCAGGATGTCCCTGATCCTGTCAGCCTCCTGGAAATTTTTTTGTTTTTTGGCCTGTTCCCTTTTTAATATCAATAAATCTATATCGGACACTTCCAGCATGGGTGATGAAGGTTTGTCCTCAAGGTCAAAAAAGAGACCAAGCGCATCGTCAGCCTCTGTAAACGCCTCAAAAAGCGTCTGACCATCCTCAAGTGAAGCGTTGGTGCCGTTCTCCAAAAAGGCATTTGTCAACCTGGAAAGTCTGTAGAGGGATGCAAGGCAGAGCGACACATTAAAATCGTTGAAAAAGGCTGTCCGGAATGCCTTTTGTTCGGCATCCACTAAGGATTTTATCTGATTTGCTGCTGTTGAATCGGTTGGAGACGCGCCATGACTTTGTCCTGATTGTTGAGCATAAAGCATTGCAGAGAGAAAATGTTTTAATTGTAAAAAACTTTTTTCAAGCCTGCGAAGAGCCTTTGAGGATTCCTCAAGCTGAGACATGGAAAACTCTATGGGTTTTCTGTAATGGGTGCGCAGCAGGTAAAAGCGTAGTTCCCTCGCTGAAAACCCTTTTTTTTCCACATCCTTCAGCGTCAGGACATTTTTGTTTGCAAGTGACATCTTTTTCCCCTCATAATAAAGAGGTTCGTTGTGCAGCCAGTGTCTTGCAAGTGTGTTTCCTGCTATTGCGTTTGCAATCGCTATCTCGTTTTCATGGTGCGGGAATATGAGGCTTTTGTCGCTTGTGTGGATGTCGAAATATTCACCAAGATATTTCATGGACATGGCCACGCATTCAATATGAAGCCCAGGCCTTACCATTCCCCACTCAGTTTCAAATCCGATTCCCCGCTTTAGTTCCTCAAGGGTGACCCGTTTGAGCAGGGTAAAGTCAACCGGACTGTCTTTCTCATAGTTGTCGAGATCAACTGTTCTGCCGATATCCAGCATTTTGATGTTTACTCTGGAAAGACGGCCATAGCCTGGCAGCTTGGAAATATCGAAATAGACAGAACCGTGCTTGACATAGGCAAAGCCTTTTTTCAGCAGTGTTCTGGTGATTTCAATCATCTCAGGCATGTGTTCACTGGCCTTTGGGTAAAAAGACGCTGGCTTGATGCCAATCCTGTCAAAATCCTGTCTGAGTGACCTGGCATAGCTGTCTGTCAGTTCCCTGAGGCTTTGGCCTGATGTCACTGCTGCCTTGATGGTTTTGTCGTCAATGTCTGTGATGTTCACCACCTGGGTGACCTCATAACCCTTCAGTTCAAGGCTTCTTCTCAGTAAATCTGAACAAACAAGCCTTCTGAGCAGGTTGAGGTGGGCGTGTTCATAGGCAGTGGGGCCGCAGGAGTATATGCCGGCTTTGTCTGGCTTGTCTGGCTTGAATACCTCAATTTGTCTTGAAAGTGTATTGAAAAAGGTGATTTCGTCGATATTTGGGCTGTTTTTGCTGCCTTTGCACCCAAAAAGCTGGGTACTCAGATATCTCTCTCCACCATCTGGAAAGATAGTCACAATAACGCCTTCCCTGAGTTTCTCTGCCTCCTTGATGGCCGCGGCAAGGGCTGCACCTGAGCTCATGCCTACAAAAAGACCCTCATCCCTGGCAAGGCGTCTTGCAAATTCATACGCCTCTTCATCCGTCACATGGATAATCTCATCCGGCAGGCGTTTGTCATAGATGCCAGGCCGGTATGACTCCTTCATATTTTTGAGTCCTTGTATTTTGTGTCCGAGAAAAGGCTCCATGCCCACAATCTTTATGCCTGGGTTTAACTCCTTGAATCTTCTTGTGAGGCCCATTAGTGTGCCGGTTGTTCCCATTGCTACAACCACCACATCCACTCTGCCATCGCACTGCTTCCAGATTTCAGGCGCTGTCGTCTCATAGTGAGCCTTCCAGTTGTCTGCGTTGTTGAACTGGTCGGTGCAGAAATAAAGGTCAGGTTTTTCTATGGCGAGCCTGTAAACCGCTTCTATCGCCCCGTCTGTACCTTGATGGGCGGGAGTGAGAATGGTTTCTGCCCCATATGCCTCCATGATGCGGCGTCTTTCAATGCTTGCCCCTTCACTCATGGCGATTTTACAGCGAAATCCCATAACTGCGCAGATCATGGCGATTCCAATGCCGGTATTGCCGCTTGATGCCTCAAGCACGATTTTTTCCCGGCTCAGCTCCCCTCTCTTCACAGCACTGTTTATCATGGAAAGCGCCACCCTGTCCTTGATTGAGCCTCCTGGATTGAATGACTCAAGCTTTGCAAAAATCTGGACATTTTTATGGGGATTCAGTCTGTTTATAGGCACAAGAGGCGTGTTACCTATGAGGTCGAGTATATTTTCAGTTTTTTTAGGCATGAAGGTTTGATCCTGTTTTTTAGGAAAGTTACAAAAAAAGTAAGTTTGTTCGAGAGCGATACAGCCATCGTGTGCAAGTTTTAGCTTCTCAAGTTCTCCGAAGCAGAGTGACGGGCAAGGAACAATTTTTGAAGCTTTTTTTATTACTGATCGTCAAACTATAACATGTCGGCTTTCAATCGTGAAGCCTTTGCAATTTAGCCATTATTTTTTATCATTCTATTGATTTTTTGTAAAAAAAGCATTCAATTAACAGTATGAAATGTATTGAAAACATCAGAAGACAACTTGAGGAGCGGGAGAAGCTTTACCTTGCGCCATACGCCTTTTTAAGCTCAGCCTCAAAGGGTAGGAAATCTCCCGCTGTTGAATGCAGTATCCGCACTGCGTTTCAGCGCGACAGGGACCGCATCGTCTATTCCAAGGCATTCAGGCGCTTAAAGCACAAAACCCAGGTCTTCCTGTCTCCAATGGGAGATCACTACCGCACACGCCTTACCCACACCCTTGAGGTGGCAGAGATAGCCAGAACCATTTCAAGGGCGCTCTGGTTGAATGAAGACCTCACAGAGGCCATTGCCCTTGGTCATGACCTCGGACATACACCCTTTGGTCATGCAGGAGAGACAACCCTGAACGAGATCGTGCCTGGCGGCTTCAGTCACAACAACCAGAGCCTTAGAATCGTCGATGTGCTGGAAAATGGCGGTCTTGGCCTGAATCTTACCTATGAGGTAAGGGACGGGATTTTGAAGCACAGCAAGGGGTTTGGAGAGATTATCCCCAAAAACCTTGGCACTTGGGCTGCTACAGTGGAAGGCAGGGTCGTGAGAATAGCCGATGTGATAGCCTACCTGAGCCATGACCTTGACGATGCTATCAGGAGTCGGGTTGTAAGGGAGGCGGATATCCCCGCCCCATGTCAGGAACTTCTGGGCACCACCCACTCGCACCGCATAACCTCCATGATCAGGGATGTTATTCGTGAAAGCAGAGATGAGGAAGGCACACTGACCCTGGCAATCAGCAGGGAGATGCTCGAAGTGATGTATATGCTTCGTACCTTTCTTTACGAAAATGTTTATCGCGCCCCAAAGGTTCACATGGAGTTTGAAAAGGCGAGGAAGCTGCTTTCAGAGCTATATTATTATTTTATTGAAAATCCTGAGATGTTCCAGAGGCACAGGCGCAAACTGTTTGAAGAGGAGCTGCAAAATCAGGGAGAAAACGAGACACCTTATGAAAGGCAGGTCTGTGACTTTATCGCTGGCATGACTGACCGTTATGCCCAGAATCTTTACAATGCTATTTTTATGCCATCACCTTGCGTTTAGGTCGGCCAT
>DYLC01000087.1 GCA_020722285.1 Desulfobulbus propionicus
GAGGCCTGCGAAGTGTGCTACCTGCACATGAGCAGGCCGATGACACAGCAGATGGAGTGCTGCTGGATAGTTACGTTTCAGGTGATATTTACCCCTGTTCCCCCATTTGTTTATAAAGCTTTTCGCTCAAAATTTTATCTGCAAGCTCGCAAAGTTCAAAGACAGACTCTATCATATCCAGCATTTCAGCCTGTCCATCAGGGGTGCGGTATCCATAGTCCTCATCCCATCTACCGCTTTCCAGATACTCCTTAAATTCCTTGATTGCCTTTTCTGTTAACATGTCTCTGTTCCTGTCAATCCCTGAAAATAATCCTCAAGCAGGCTTCTGATCTCTTCGACCGACTCGATGGAATTGATATGGGCCCGCAATGCAGCGCTGTCTCTTAACCCTTTTGTGTACCAGGCCATGTGTTTTCTTGCCATCCACACAGCTTCTCTCCTGCCTTCATAATATTGTCCTATCAGATCAAGGTGTTCAATTGCGGTCTCAAAGACCTCTTTGGCTGTAATCTCCACTTGATCAACAGAACTTAGATGTTGCATCGTCTGTCTGAAAAACCATGGCCTGCCAAGCGCGCCTCTTCCAATCATAATGCCGTCAGCGCCTGAAAGCCTGAGGCATTCAGATGCATCCTCCACCTTTACAATATCCCCGTTTGCAATTACCGGAATATCAACCGCATCTTTTACCATCCTGATCGCAGACCAGTCAGCTCTCCCGGAAAACATCTGTTTTTTCGTTCTGCCATGCACTGTCACAAGGCCAACGCCAAGACCCTGCGCGAGTTGTGCAAGCCGAGCCGCATTGCAGGACTGATCATCCCAGCCAAGCCTCATCTTGACTGTCACAGGTAGATTGACGGCATTTAGAACCGCTTCAATTATCTGCAACGCCAGTGTTTCATTGCGCATCAATGCAGAGCCTGCCCCTGTCTTGACAATTTTTGGCTGTGGGCAGCCCATGTTGATATCAATCACAGCAGCCCCCATGTCAGCGACTATCCGCGCAGACTCAGCCATTACAGATGGGACTGCGCCGGAAAGCTGCACAACGAGGGGATATTCCTTTGCGGCATCCTGCAAAAACGCTGCGCTTTTACGGTTTTTCCTGACAAGAGCCTGTGACGCCACCATTTCGCTTACTGCAAGGGAAGCCCCCCATTTCTTTGCAATCACCCTGCATGGATGGTCTGAAATGCCTGCCAGAGGGGCAAAAAACACAGCTTCATTTATGACAAGGTTTCCAAGCCTGACAGGCTTCAGGATATTATTGTTCACAGACAGCTAGAATTATCTCTTTCTGATAATTATCTCAGTATAGCCATCATGCTCTGTCTCACTGACAATATCAGCTGACAGCAACATAGCGAGTTTTCTCATCTTGACCACGGTGTCAGGCTGCAAAAGCACTGCGATGGTAAAGCCTGAAGGGGTCTCCTGATCCTTGAGGCGCAATCCTGCGCCAGTCAATCCCCTTCAGCAGTTATCCCGGCTGTCTATGGTCAGATCAATAGTGTTTTTTTCAGATTTTTCAGACATATTCTCATTACCCGATTGACATGAAACAAGCATAACGGCGAGCAGTGTCAGGAAGACGGCTTTGAATCCCTTGGATAAAGCGTTAAATCTCATACCCTTCGTCTTTTGCTGTCATGTAGCTTAGAAATTTGTAGATTAGCCTTGCAGAGGTAAACTCACAGGCATGGTAACCCGGAAGCGGACAAAGCTCAACAACATCAAATCCGCAAACAGAGCTGTGGCGCACAATCGTCTTCAGAAACGCCAGCATGTCCCACCATAAAAGCCCTCCAGGCTCAGGTGTCCCGACTCCAGGCATGATTGATGGGTCAAAACAGTCCAGATCAATAGTTACATAGCAAGGCCAGGGTTTTAACATGGAGATGAGCCTTTGCAAGGCGGATGCCCTGTCCTCATTCACATCCCTTGCCCATATCGGAGGTCTGTCATGTGAGGCCAGAAACTCTATGTCTTCTTTGGGAACAGACCTTATGCCCACCTGGATGACGTTGCCAAGCCCCCATACCCTTCTTATCACACAGGCGTGACTGTAGGCGCTGCCCTGATATTCATCTCTCAAATCTGTATGGGCGTCAAACTGTATTATGTTGATTTTCTTGTCATATCTCTCGGCTATAGCCTCTATAGCGCCTATGGAAACAGAGTGGTCGCCACCGATCAACACAGGGATTTTTTTTTCTTTCAGGACAGTTGACACAACCTGTTTTATCTTTTGCGCCATCAGCTCAAAAGACAAAACAGGCTCAACAGGATTTATGGTGTGAATGCCGTATTTCCAGGGCTCTGTCCCTGTCTCCTCATCGTAAAACTCAAGCTGTGGAGATGCGAGAAGGATTTGCTGCGGACCATCCCTGGCCCCGGATTTATAGGAGGTGGCGCTATCAAATGGCACAGGAACCACGACAAACCTGGCCTTGCTCAACTCTGATTCTTCTGGTGAAAGATTTAAAAACTGCAATGACATCAGGCTTCCTTTGACCAACATATTATAGGGAATTTTTGGGTACATCCCTTATCCATCTCTCCAATGTTCATTACCTTCTTGTCCTGCGTCCTGCAAGGAAAAAATTATACAAACCCCCAATGTCCATGTCTATTTACCAGATTGAACCTTTCTGAACTGACCTCTCAGCAAGATATCTGAATAATCAGCTTGACAAAGAAGTCCTTATCTGTTTTTTATTAAATTAGCACACACCCTTACATCCTACAGGTTTTTTCCATGAAAAAATCCAGATTTATCAGTCTTTCAATCATCTCAACCATCTTTATGGGATGTGGTGATCAGACTCCGTCAGATATCTATACCTATCAGAATTATTACGACAGTCAGGAAGAATGTGCCTCCTTATGGGGTGATGATTGTGAATATGATGACGATATTGACATTGATCTTCATGGTAAAAAGAAAAAAGGGGCGTTTCATGGCCCACATTATTTTTCATCAGGGGGAAAGACCTTCTTTATGCAAAAAAACAGCTCGACTCCTGTGGAATGGACTAAAGGTTCAACCATTCCTGGGAAACAGATGCTAACGACGCATAAGATGCCTGCATCTTCAGGTTCCATCAAAAGGGGCGGCTTTGGGGGGCTTTCCTTCTTTCATTCAAGCAGCGGTTCATGAATAGAATCCATGTGCCCAAACGTCCGAATTGGCAGCAGCGTTGCGAGGAGGCCGGGTTTACCTTCCACTCTGTGGGTGGCATTTACTGGAACGAGGGCGTTTGCTATGAGTTTTCGGCCTCAGAGGTGGACTTTATTGAAGATGCCACTGAAGAACTCTATGGGATGTGCCTGAAGGCAGCCGGACATGTCATAGATAGCAAACAGCTTTCAAGGATTGGTTTTACAGACAGTTCGTTTCAAAAAATGATCGAACAGTCATGGAGGGAAGGTCAGCCAGGTATCTATGGCAGGTTCGATCTGGCATATAATGGAAATGAACTGAAGCTCCTTGAGTTTAATGCCGACACGCCAACAGCGCTCCTTGAAGCGAGTATTGCGCAGTGGATGTGGCTTGAAGACTTTATGTCAATGACTAAAGTTTCCGGGCTGGATCAGTTCAACTCCATACACGAAAGGCTGTTGAACGCCTTCGGTTCCCTAAAACGTATTGATGGCGACAGACGGCTTTATTTTTCATGCATCAGAGACAGCGATGAGGACATGATGACCACAGAGTATCTGCGGGACGTGGCGTCTCAGGTGGGGTTTGATACTGTTTTTATTAATATCGAAGATATCGGCATTTCTGACATACAGCATGGTTTTTATGACCTTTACGGCAATGAAATCAAATGGCTATTCAAACTGTACCCCTGGGAGTGGCTTTCGCAGGAGGAGTTTGGAAAAAAGCTTTACCAATGCGATACACTTTTTTGTGAACCACCATGGAAGGCTATGCTCTCCAGCAAGGCAATCCTCGGCATTTTGTGGGAGATGTTTCCTGGCCATCCGCTTCTTCTGGAGACACATTTTTCATCAGATGAATTTTCAGGAAACGGTCTGGTTAAAAAGCCCTTTTTTTCAAGGGAAGGGGCAAACATTACCTTGATTCAGCCTGACAGTGTTGAACTTTCTACAACAGGGACTTATGGTTCTGAAGGCTATGTTTATCAGGCTTTTTTCCCTCTGCCCTGCATGGAAGAAAAAAATTACCCTGTGATAGGCTCATGGATCATAGACAACAAGCCGGCAGGCATGGGTATAAGGGAAGACGACACAGAGATCACTAAAAATACAAGCAGATTTGTGCCACACTATTTTATATAAAAGAGGAATATAATCACATGAATATCCTACAGGATCTGACCGGGATAACCAGTTTTTTGAGTTACTTTGCCACATCTATAGGTCTTACTGTGCTTTTTTTGATTATCTATGGACTGGTTACTCCATACAATGAGCTCACACTCATCAAGTCTGGCAACAAGGCCGCTGTGTACAGCTATGGCGGGGCGCTTCTCGGGTTTGTTGCCCCGCTTGCAAGTGTCATCTCCAACAGCGTGAGTCTGGTGGACATGGCAATCTGGGGGATAGTTGCCCTGTTGATTCAAATAGTTACCTTTGTGGCTATACGACTTGTGTTTCCCACTATTGTGTATGATATCCCACAGAACAGCAAGGCTCACGGCATGTTTCTCGGGATATGTTCCATTGCGGCAGGCATTCTCAATGCAGCCTGCATGACCTATTAAAGGCTTCCAAGTAACTAACTTGTTGAAATTGTGTATTTTTGATTTTCACCGGCAATTGTGCAAAAATAGTCAAAAGTTACTTTATGATAAATCCCCGCCACGGGTGGGGTGAGAGTTGCTGACACATGTTTGATCTCGCTGAAATTGTCCAGAAGATAGCCATCCTCGCCCCGCCTATCCTGCTCGCTGTCACAATGCATGAGCTGGCTCACGGCTGGGTTGCCTACAGGCTTGGCGATCCGACTGCTAAGCAGGCAGGGCGCCTAACTCTAAACCCCATATCTCATCTGGATCTGGCCGGAACCCTTGTGTTTTTTATCACTCAGACCATTGGATGGGCCAAACCAGTTCCTGTAAATCCCATGTATTTCAGAAAGCCCCGACAGGATATGATATGGGTGGCCCTGGCTGGGCCTGCCACAAACATCCTTCTGGCCATTATGTGCGCATTGCTTTATCGTCTGATCCTGGCTTTGCTGGGAGATGGCACATTACTGACTGGTTCTTTTCTCCTTTCTATCCGCTCTGTTGTCCAGCCGGTTATCATCATGGCCATGGTAGGGGTTCAGATAAACCTTGGGCTTGCTTTTTTCAACCTTCTGCCTGTTCCACCCTTAGATGGAAGTAAAATCGTCGAAGGCATTATCCCTGTTTCATGGGTTTACAGTTACAGAAAGATAGAAAGATTCGGCTTTCTAATCCTGCTTGCCCTCATTTTCACAGGAGTGACAAGCAAGATTATTGTGCCGCCGATTATTTTTCTGAGCAGAGTTTTAACCGGTTAGTAATGATGGAGCTAAGCATTTTTATTTTTAACCATAAAATCTATCTGTTATCGCTTTGTGCGTGATAGCCCTTCCTTATATCTCCCATCATGAACCAGATAAAACAACTGGCTGACTTAAGAAGTCTCACCAGAAAAGACCTGGAGGCGTGGCTTGCAAGCCTCGGACTTCCTGCCTATCGGGGAAGACAGCTTTTCAGATGGCTCTGGCGCCCGGGTATAGATTCCTTCGGGCAGATGACTGAATTTTCCAAAGAGGCCAGATGCCTCCTCGAAAAACACGGTGTTATTAACACTCTTAAGATTGTCAGGAGGCTTGTGTCAGAGGATGGCACAAAGAAACTTGTTTTTGAGCTGGATGATAAACACTATATCGAAAGTGTGATTATCCCTGAAAAAAAGCATGTCACTCTTTGTCTTTCAAGTCAGGTCGGCTGCGCAATGGGCTGTGCCTTTTGCCGAACAGCGTTGATGGGATTTGTTAGGCAGCTAAGTCCGTCAGAGATCGTCCTGCAGGCGCTTCACTGCATTGAGGAGGCAGGTCTGGATACCAATGTGCGCAATATAGTTTTTATGGGTATGGGCGAGCCTCTTGCCAACTATGATAACTTTATCAAAGCGCTCAGGATACTTATGGATAACCTCGGGCTGGATTTTTCATCCAGACGTGTGACTGTCTCTACCTGCGGCATCATCCCGCAAATGCTGAAACTTGGCGAGGAAATTGACGTGAGTCTTGCCATTTCTCTTCACGCTCCTGATGATGAAACCAGGGGAAAGCTCATGCCCATAAACAAAAAATACCCTGTGGATGATCTGCTGGCTGCATGCAGGCAATACCGGCTTGCACCAAGGCGCAGGATAACCTTTGAATATATCCTGATAAAAGGTGTTAATGACAGTCTGAGCCAGGCAAAGGAGTTAGTGAGAAAGCTTCATGGCATAAAGGCGAAGGTTAACCTCATTCCGTTTAATGAAGGGCCGGAGCTTGAGTTCAGGTGTCCGGATTGGCAGCATATCCTTTTATTTCAGAAGGTTCTGCTGGACGCCGGTTACACCACAATCATCAGAAAGAGCAAGGGCAGGGATATCCTGGCTGCCTGCGGTCAACTTGCAGGGAAAATCAAAGGGCATTTTTAAGGGAAAGTTCCAGAACTTGCTCTTTTGCCCGATGGCTGCGTTGTTTGTCAGTTGACAACTTGCTTTGCAATTTTCCAGGCCTTGCTTTTTATCGCAAAAGGATAACTTCATGACCAAAGAACAGGAACGCGCTGAACTGCACCGCGCCATCTGGCAGATTGCCAACGACCTGCGCGGAAGCGTGGACGGCTGGGATTTTAAACAATATGTTTTAGGGATGCTTTTTTACCGCTTCATCAGTGAAAATCTCACCAACTACATCAATGAAGATGAGCGACGCGGCGGCAATAAGGATTTTGACTACGCCAAACTTTCCGATCAGGAAGCGGAGTTCGGTCGTGCCGATACGGTAAAAGAAAAGGGGTTTTATATTCTGCCGAGTGAGCTTTTTGTCAACG